>JAQCGX010000035.1 GCA_027619975.1 Nitrospinota bacterium | reverse complement strand
ACCGATATAAGAAATCTTGTGCAATGTTCGATTTCCCGTAATAAACTAATTTTTAGAGGTGTCCTTTATTTACTTTCCAGTCCCATTGCTCCACCGCGAATAAAACCCATTGGGCAGGTGCAGTCCAGATCCTGTATCGTGGATATACATTTCATCGGTTTCAAAAGTTCCTGATCCGGGTTCCACGAGAAACTTGATCACCATGTTTTTCAGAGTTAAAGCCGAGAAGCCAGGAGAATGCGTGGTGAGCAGGATCAATAAAGGTTGATCGCTCAACACTTGCCGGCAATGGGTCATCAGGTCGGATAGTTGGTCTTCGATTTTCCAGACCTCTCCTTTGGGGCCGCGTCCAAACGTTGGCGGGTCCATAATGATTCCATCATATCGCCGTCCCCTTTTGTGTTCTCTTTTCAAAAATATCAATGCGTCGTCCACGATCCAGCGGACCGGCTTGTCGCCTAAACCTGAAAGCTCCATGTTTTTCCGCGCCCAGGTGACCGAAGCCTTGGACGCATCCACATGGGTGACGGCGGCGCCCGCACTGGCGGCTGCCAAGGTGCTGGCCCCGGTATAGCCGAAGATATTGATGAGATTGATTTCCTTGCGATCGCTCGATTTGATTTGTTCTTCGATCCAGTTCCAGTTGGGGGCCTGCTCGGGAAACATGCCAATATGGCCAAATCCCGTGGGTTGCACTCTAAAGGAGAGTTCTCTGAATTTGATGGTCCAGCCGTCTTTGGGAAGCTTGGAAGAAAATTTCCATTCGCCGCCCGTCTCCTTGCCTTTGAAATATTTGTATTCTCCTTCGGCTTTGTCCCACTCGGTTTTAGGAAGGTTTTTCGGCCAAATCGCCTGTGGCGCGGGGCGAATGAACGTGTGCGGCCCAAACCGTTCCAGTTTTTGAAACTCGCCCGAATCCAGCAGGCGATAGTCAAAGTCATCCAAGGGGTAAGATTGAAATGAAGATAAGTTCATGAATTATTTGAATAAAAATATTTTGTGGTGGATAATGCATGCAATTATAAATATAAATTGCCTGGCGTGCCGTGAATTATAACAAAATTGGTCGCAACAAAAATATTCTGTTGTGGCTTTCAGTTCTTTTATTGCTCTTCCCGTTTGGCTGTGCCGATGAAAAACCGGAGGCCACTGGCAAAAAGAGAGAGTTTTCCCTTCCGGTTCATATTGGCAAGGTGGTCTATCTGGATGTGATGGATCAGGTCCGTACCGTCGGCAACATTCAAGCGGAACAGCGGGTGGTGATTAATACGGAAGTGAAGGGACAGGTTTCCCGAATTTTGGTGGACGAGGGAATGCGGGTCAGGAAGGGCGAGTTGCTGGCACTCATTGATCCCCGCGAATACAAATTGGAACTGGAACGACTGCAAACCGACCTGTCGGTGGCGCAAATTGAATATGAAAAGTCCGAGGAAGGTCTTCGTCTGGAGGATAAGGAGAAACTGAAAGCTCAGGTCAATGCCGATGAAAGCGCGTTGCAGTTGGCGGTTAAAGAGAAAGAGCGATTTGAAAAGTTGATGGCTCAGGGGTTTGTTTCGCAGTCGGAGTTGGATCAGGCCGTGGACCGTGCCCGCCGGGCCGGAGATGTCCTGCAAATCAGCAAGGCCGCTCTTAATGCGGGAATGAGCTCCCGTGGGGAAGACATCGAACAGAAAAAATCCTCAGTAGAAGGCATCAAAAAACGCATCGACATGGCCAAGCTCGACCTGACCAAAGCGTCTGTGAAGGCTCCTTTTGACGGTGTGGTGATTTCAAAAAAAATAGAACAGGGCGCTTTCGCCAGTGCAGGAACGCCGATTGTGGAAATGATCGGCGCCTCGCGTTTGAAAGCCGTCCTTGAAATGCCGCAGGGTTACCGGGGCAAATTGAAGCAATTGGAAGGAGCCGAATTCCTCGCCAAGGAACTCAACCAGCGGTTCAAGTATGGAAAAAACCTGGCCAAGAGCATCCGGGTCATTCCAGACGCCAATATTTATTCGGGCAATATAAAAGTTCAAATCGATCTGTCGAATCCAGACGCATCGTTGTTTCCCGGTGTGAACCTGGAAGCGATCATGAATTTTGGCGTCCGAAAAAATGTGATGCATGTGCCCTCTATAGCTTTGGTGATTGGCGATCAGGGAACGGTGGTGTACATCATGAAAAATAAAAAAGCCCACCTGGTTCCGGTTAAAGCCTACAAGGAGCGGGACGAATATGTGGAGATTGAGGATTTCACCAAACAACTGGGAGCCGATGTGGATTTGATTCTGCGTGGGTCCGGGGCGGTGTTTCCCGGAGCCAACGTATTTCCGACGAACCTGTCTCCAGAGGCGGAAACCCCTTTCAATGCTGCATCTTCGAACTCGGATGCGGATACGAAACCAGCCAAATCGCCTGAAACCTGATGAAGCTGATCGATCAATCCATCCGCAATTACCACACCGTCACGGTCATGGTTGTGCTCGCCGCCGCTGTGGGCATTTTTTGTTTCCAGATCCTGCCAAGACAGCTCACCCCGACGGTCGACAAACCCATCATCGAAGTGAGAACCGAGTACCGGGGACTTTCCCCCAACGAAGTCGAGCGCAACATCACCCGCCGTCTGGAAGAGCAGTTGGAATCGGTGGAAGGTTTGAAGAAAATGACCTCCCGCAGTCAGCAGGGGTTGAGCACCATCACGCTGGAGTTTGATTGGGGGACAGACAAAAACATCGCCACCATCGATGTGAACAACAAACTGCAACAGGTGAAGGACCTGCCTGTCCTGTCAGACAAGCCGACTTTAAAATCCGTCTCCAGTGACAACTCGAGCCCGATCATGTGGATTGTCTTCGATAAACCCAATCCCAAAATGCCGGACCTCGACCAGAACTATATGTACAAGGTGGGGGAGGATATCGTCATTCCCACCCTTTTAAGGGTCACGGGAGTCGCTGACGTCTGGCACTTTGGTGGTGAAGAACGGGAAATGCGCGTCGAGTTTGATCCCTACAGTTTGGCCCGTCTGCATCTGACTTATAAGGACGTCATCGACCGGCTGTCAAAGGAAAACCAGAACACCCGAGCCGGCTTCCATGATGAAGCCAACCGCGAGTACACAGTCAGAACCCTGGGCGAATTTACCAGTGCGGAAGAAATATTAAATACCGTGGTTAAACGCGATGGAGAGCGGACCCTCACCGTCCGCGATTTTGCAACGGTGGTCGATGGTTACCAGCGCACCGCTTCCCTGGTTCGTATCAGCGGCATGTTGTCAAATGTCTTTGGCATTATCAGAAAGCCGGGGGCCAACGTGGTGGAAACCTGTAACCTGACGGCGGAAGCAGTGACAACTTTGAATAAGGAACTCCTCAGCCGGGGAATTCCCCTGCGACTGAATATCGTTTACAAGGATGTCGATTACATTGATGAGTCGATGCGGCTGGTCAAGTCCAATTTAGGACTGGGGGCGGTCCTGGCCGTCATTGTGCTGTTAGTGTTTCTGGGTTCCATCCGGTCGGTTCTCATCGTTGCCATCAGCATTCCAGCCAGTCTGGTCGCGGTTTTTATTGTTCTGAAGCTTTTAGGACGCAGTATCAATATCATATCGCTGGCGGGCATGGCCTTTGCCGTCGGCATGGTGGTGGACAACTCCATCGTGGTTCTGGAAAACATCTACCGTCACCTGACGATGAGAAAAGGGGTGATGAAGGCCGCCTACGATGGCGCGTCAGAGGTGTGGGGGGCGGTATTGGCTTCCACCCTGACCACCCTGGCGGTATTCGTGCCGATCGTATTCATCGAGGAAGAAGCGGGGCAGATGTTCAAGGACATCGCCATCACCATCAGCGCCAGCATCGCCCTGTCGCTTCTCGTCTCCATTACGGTGATTCCCACCCTGGTCACCCTGTTGATTCGGTTGAAACCGGGAGAGCCCTATCGCGTCGGGGCATTGCACCAGAAATTGTTGGGACCGGTCATTTTTTTGGGAGAAGGAATCAAAAGAGGTTACACGGTTCTAATACGAAAACTGCTTTCCCGGTCACTTACGAGCATTGTCAGTAAAGTAGGGATTGTTGCCGGAGTGGCGTTTCTCCTCTGGTGGAGCACAAAAATTCTTCCCGAGCCTGATTATCTGCCGTATGGAAATACTAACATGGTGTTCATGATGATCGAACCGGTGGCGGGTGTTCCTTCTCAACGGAATATGGAATATTTTGCAGACTATGAAAAAAAGATCGTCAATATGGAGGATGTCACCCGCAATTTCCTGGTGTTCTCCCAGCGCTTCAATGGCGGCGGCGCGATCATCGATCCTGAACTGGCTCACGGCCAGCGCGGGGAAGTGAAGATGGCGGTGAAATCCCAGGAGATGGGTAAGGAAATATTCAAGATCCCCGGTTACCGTTTTGCGTTTGCGGTGCAACGACCGATTTTCCGGTCTGCGGACAAGACGTTTCAGGTCGAGATCACGGGACCCGACATGCTCAAGCTCAAGAGCATTGCCCAGCAATTGATCGGCGACATATCAAGTATTCCCGGAGTTCATTCCGTTCGCCCGCAGTTCAAATTCGGCAATCCAGAGCTTCGCTTTATTCCCAAACGGGAGCAGGCGGCTAGGCTCGATATGGGCATGAATGAGATCGGCAATATCGTCGAGTCGCTGAATGCCGGAAAATATCTGGGCGAGTTCAATGACCGTGGTGAACCCATTGATTTTGTTTTCGTGCAGAAAAAGGATCGACGCAAACTCAGTCTTCAGGATTACAAAGATTTGCCCATCTGGACGGATGAAGGAATGATGACGAACTTGGGGAACCTGGCGGATCTTGAGGTCGATGCCGGGCCTGCACGTATCGACCACATTGAAAAGGAGCGGGCCATCAACCTGCAGATTCAGGTCAAGAAGGATGTTGCCATGCAACAGGTGATAAATGCGGTGGAAAAGAAAACTCTGGCCCCTGTCCGGCAAACTCTGACCGAAGAGTTTGGCCTGCGCACCGGAGGTTCGGCGGATGAACTGACCTCCACACAGAAATCCCTGCAGAACAGTTTTATCTATGCGGTCGGGTTCATCTACCTTTTACTGGTGGCTCTGTTCGCCTCTTTCCTGCGACCCATCATCGTCATGCTGACGGTGACCTTTGCGATTTCAGGCGCATTTCTTGGAATTGTCGGCAACAACTTACTGCAAAGAGGTTTTATCCGCTCCATTCTGGAGGAATGGAATGTCCCCAATGCTGAGGACATGGCGGCTGGCTGGAACTGGATCACCTTTGATATCCTGACGCAGTTGGGCATCATCATTCTGGCCGGGATCGTGGTGAACAACGCCATACTCATCATTCATCAGATGCTCAATAATATCCGTGCCGGGATGGACGAACGCAAAGCTCTGGAAGTCTCCTGCGAAACGCGACTGCGCCCCATTATGATGACCGTGATCTCCAGTGTGTTCGGAATGGTTCCCCTGGCTTTTGGCGAAGGCTCGGGGACAGAGCTTTATCGGGGGATGGGAACGGCGCTTATCGGCGGGCTGAGCGTTTCGGCAGTATTCACGCTTTTTCTCGTGCCCGTGTTGATCTCCCTGATGATGGACATGGGATTCCACACCACCAAAGAAGATCTGGTGAAAGAATCCCTGGACCAAACTCCGACGCATGGAGAGTCGCCCACCAATATTCCCGCAGAGTAGTCATAGATCCTTTTGGGGGTCGATCTATTGATCCCTTTTAGGGCGTGTATTATAATCAGACGAAATTTTGGTTCGGGTTTTGAAGAATAACTCCCGATTCTACGATACCCATTTCTCGCATCTGAAAATTCCATTAAAATTTGCAACTGATTACGTCAAGGAATAACGCATGTCCGCAGTAAAAATAATGTTTCATGGGCTGTTAATATTGATGGGTATTCATACCGCAATTTACCTGGTGGTCACTCAGGATTTTGAGGCCCGACAGAATGTGGTGGAATACCATGCCAGCCGGGTATTTTATTTCCTCAATACCCCTGGCGTAAAGCAGGGCATCGAACAAATTCCAAAAATTCAGAGTATGGAGGGTCCGGTTCGTCCTGATTTTTGGTCGTATGCAAGCTTACTGGATTCATTGTCAGGGAAACAAGCTTCCTTTCCTGAAATTGTCGATCAACTCAAAACAATCATCGTGGTCTATAAAAATACATTGGAAAACTATGACCTGCATCAAATTGACCTGCAAGGTTCCGCTCTGGAAAATGCCAACTTCAAGAGCGCGGATCTCAATCACGCGAATTTTCAGGATGCTGTTCTGAGCCAGGCGAACCTCAATGGAGCAAACCTGAGCAAAACAAATTTAAAAAATGCGGATCTGGCCCGTGCGGATCTGAGTGGAGCAAATTTTCGTAACTCCAGGCTCATCGGCGCCGACCTCAGCGGGACGAACCTGAGCCAGACTGATTTCAGCGGGGCAACCATTAAAGATACCAAATTTGCCCAGGCAACTTTTAGCAATACCAACTTCAGTAAAGTGGATTTGAGTGGGTCCGATTTCAACCAGATGGACTTGAATAATGTCATTATGATGGAAACCAATCTTCGGGGGGCGGACTTTAGCCGTGTCAATCTTCAAAAAAGCGATCTCAGTCAGTCCGATTTGCGGAAGATCAATCTGTTTGCCGCCAATTTGGAACAATCCCGTCTTGTCGAGGTTAATCTTGATGAGGGCGACCTTCGCGGCGCCAAATTAGCCGGAGCGGATTTGAGCGAAGCGGATCTTTATAAAGCAAACCTGAGTGGTGCGGACTTGTCTGGAAGCAATCTCACTGGCGCCAACTTCAGTGGCGCCGATTTGAACGGCACGACTTTGTATAATGCAAAAATCAATGAGGTGGAAAATCTTTCCTGCGAACAAATAGAAGCCGCCATCCTTGATAGAAAAACTACAGAATTCCCTGACTACATAACCCTTTCCTGGACCAGCGAGGAGGCGTTTACTTGTAAAAGTTCACTGGGTTAACTGGGGCTTGATGTGTTTCCCCCGTGATAGGGGTTCATCCATAAAAAGGCCAGTCGGGCGGCGGCGGCGACTCTAGAATGATCTCTTCTTTGGAAATGGGGTGCTGGATAACGAGTTTCCAGGCATACAGGGCAATCTGCTGGCCGGGCAGGGGATAGGGGGCGCCGTATTTCACATCGCCTAAAATCGGGTGGCCTATGAATGCCAATTGAGCCCGTATCTGGTGAAACCGACCGGTTTTGAGTGTCACATCCAGAAGACTTCCATGTGGCAATACTTCGGTGACGGTGTAGGATAATTCCGCCTTTTTCGTGTCTGGTGTGGGGCGCGGGAATACAGTTGCCTTTAAAGAATTTTCCTTGCGAAGATAGTGGATGAGTTCGTCTGACGCCTGATCGGGCGTTCCATTCACAATGGCCCGGTAAATCTTGTGTGTGGTCCGTTCCCTGAATTGTTTGGAAAGCCGGGATGCCGCTTTGGATGTTTTGGCAAATAAAACCACGCCGGAAACCGGCTGGTCGAGCCGATGGACCAGTCCTAAAAACACATTGCCGGGTTTGTTGTATTCAGCCTTGAGCCATTTTTTGGTCTGGTCGAGCAGGGAAGGGCCGCAGGCTCTATCCGATTGCGTGGCCAGGCCGTTGGGTTTGCACACGGCGATCAGATGATTGTCCTCGTAAAGAACTGTTAAGGGGAATGCGGAATCGGTCAAACCTTGGTTTCCTTGATATCGATAGCAGGAAGAAGGTCTTGTATCTGGTTGTCCACGATGCCCCCGGAGACTACGTATTTGATGCCGTCTTCAATGCTCATGGCTATTTCCTGAACTTCGTCCTTGGGAGCAAATATCAGGAAACCCGAAGTGGGATTGGGGGTCGTTGGAACAAAAACGTTTATTACCTGATCGGCGGTGTGATCCTGCACTTCACCCCTCGTTTCGCCGGTGACAAACCCGATGGCATGCAATCCTTTTCGTGGAAATTCAATGAGAACGACCTTTTTAAACGAATCGGTGTCCGCATTGGCGAAAGAAACCACGACCTGTTTGGTGCCGCGGTAAATACTGCGGACAAAGGGAATCTTTGCCACGATAGCTTCCCCCAGGTACAGTAGTTTTTTCCCGAAGATATTTGTGGTCAACATTCCTGCCAGCAGAATAATCAGAAAGGTCATGGCAAAGCCAAGGAAGGGAATGCGGTAGCCTTCGGGTATCGGAGCGCCGACTGTGATCAGGAGTTTCGTGAAAACGGGGGAGAGGGCGTCGAGGTTCAAGAACAGGAACTTGAGGATAAAGAAAGTGATTGCCACAGGCAGAGTGATCAAGAGCCCGGTGATAAAGACATTGCGGATGCGGCGTTTTATTTTGCTGAGCACGAGGGTATGTCTCGGTAAAATGGACCGGCCCAAAACAAAGGCGGTGCCTATGAGCCCGGAAAGAAGAAAAAAGTATTTCTTTATTATATAACCATTTAGGGTTAAGGCAAGGGGTGAGAAATATAAATTAAAGGAAGATTTTGACTTGACAGAATTTAGAAAAGCATTAATATCACAGGCGTTATCAAAAGATTAATCTGACATAGACATAATGGGGCTGTGGCGCAGCTGGGAGCGCGCTTGAATGGCATTCAAGAGGTCACCGGTTCGATCCCGGTCAGCTCCACTTTATTTTATAAGGGGTTACAGGTTTTCCTGTAGCCCTTTATTCGTGGACTGTAGCCAAATTGTAGCCAATCATTTTGCTTCCCTTTTGTTGAAGCCAGAAAGCGCATCAATGGCCCGGCGTTTGACCTCAGGACTTAAGTGAGCATAGCTATAACCGCTCATTTAGTTCGGGAAAAAATCGCATTTAATCCGAGAAATTTACTAGCTAAATTCTTCCTGAAGCAATTCTCGTGCCCGGTAAAATCCCCCCCACGCTTTTCATCCCAAACTAACTGCAACTTTTTCCCAAATTAAATGCGCGGTTATAGCCAGCAAGGCGCAGAAAGCAGCAGACTACGCGCTTGAGAGTGCTGCGCAGGCAAACCAATCTCTAGCCGCCGTAGCCGCGGAGTAGGAGAAAAAATATTGACTGATACCCCGCCCGCTTGGGCGGGGTTGTTCATTAACGGCAAAAAAAATCGCCGCCCGGTGTTTCACCGCGCGACGATTTTTATTTTACTTCTTTCAATTTCTGCACCAGCTCCGTTAAGCTTATCGCATCTGTTTCTTTCGACACCGGGTAACGGTCTGATCCAGCATAAACAACAAAACTACGATCCGGGATTACATCCTCAAGAGCATTGTAAAAACCCTTTCCCAGCTTGGGTGCCAGACCGCTTTTAATCTCTATGGCCCATTTTTTTCCTCCGGGCAAGTCCAGCACCAAGTCAATTTCTGCGCCCGCCGAGGTGCGGTAGAAACTGGCCGCTGTTCTGGCAGGCGCTACGGAAAGCAGATTTTCTATTACAAAACCTTCCCAACTTGTACCAAAGACAGGATGACCGGAAAGCTGATTATAATCAGCTATGCCAAGCAAGGCATGAGTAATACCGCTATCGCGCACATAAACGCGCGGGGCTTTGACTAGACGCTTTTTGGTGTTGGCGTGAAGAGGCCGCAATCGCCGCACCAGTAAGAGGTCGGTTAACAGGTCGATATAACTGCTTATAGTCGGTGCGGTAACTGATAGGCTTGCGGCCAAGCGAGAAGCATTTAGAAGTTGCCCCTGGCTGTGGGCTAGCATGATCCATAGGCGCTCAAGCGTTTCGGCAGGGATGCGCGGGCCGAATTGCGGCACATCTCTTTTTAGATAAGTACGAATGAAGTTACGCCGGTATGCATAGCTGTCTTCGTCACTTGTGGCAAGGTAGCTATCAGGGAACCCGCCACGCACCCAAAGCTTTGCCGGGTCGGCATTATTATCTGCATTACTTGTTTCCAAGATGTTTAGTGGTTCCATGTCGATATATTCGATCCGCCCAGCCAGTGTTTCGCCTGATTGACGCAGTAGATCAATCGAAGCTGATCCCAAAATTAAAAAGCGGCCCGTTCGCAATCCCTTGCGTCGCCCTTGGTCAATCAGGCCACGTAAAGCCTGAAACAGCTCTGGCATGCGGTGAATTTCATCGAGGATAACGAGCTTATTTTCGTTCTTGCCAAGAAACAGGGCAGGGTTTTTGAGTTTTTCCCGGTCTTCAAGGGATTCAAGATCCAGATAGACAGCCTCCCGGCTGGTCGAAATTTCAAGAGCCAGTGTGGTTTTGCCGACTTGGCGGGGACCGATTAACACGGCGGCGGCTTGACGATCAAGCGCACGCAAAACTTTTTGATATATGGCTCTTTTTATCATCCTTGTATATTAAAAGTGTTATTTTTAATTTGCAAGGATGATTTAAGGGTTTTTGCATTTAGGAAATGGCCGATTTGCGAGGGCTGGGTCAATTTCTGGATTATTACCGATGAAAAAAGGCAAGGAATGGCCGGATACCTACCCCCTTAAATGCGGCAATTTATATCGTATTATTGATTGTTTTATGCATGAAATTTAGACTAAAAAATTTACAAATATTCCGTTTTTCTCTATAATGTTAGACAAGGAGAAAGCTGTGTCTAAATTGAAAGAATTAAAAAAACATCTCAGGCCAGGCCGGGTTTACAGGCGGGCTCAGCTTGCCAGAAAATCAAAGTCCGTTGATCGGCATTTACAGCAACTTGTGAAGGAAGGTGTGCTCCAGAAGGTTTTCGGTGGCGTCTATTATTGCCCTAAGAAAACGTCTTTTGGAAATGCCCCGCCAGAAGATGAAAAACTGGTCAGCGCCTTTTTAAAGGATGATAATTTCTATGTTACTTCTCTCAATGCCTATAACTCTCTGGGCGTTGGAACAACCCAGCTTTACAATGAAAAGCTGGTTTATAACCATAAACGGGATGGAAGGCACGAGCTTAACGGGCGTAATTACTATTTCTTGAAAAGACCCCGTTTCCCTAAAAAAAGTTCGCAGGAATTCCTTTTGGTTGATCTTATGAACAACCTGGAATTTCTTGCAGAGGATAAGAAGGAAGTTCGAAAAAATGTTGCAGAAAAAGCTTTGTCCATGAATAAGTCAAAGCTCATAAAAGCTGCTCACGAATTTGGAGGCGTAAGAACAAAAAATTTCTTTGAGGAATTGCTCAATAATTCTAATGCCAGCTATGCCGCGTAATATAGACCTCCATTTATAAGCAATGGCCTAAAAAAACTCTAATCTGTTTTCTCCGGGAATAGGTTGGGCATCCATCTATCGGCTAGCTTTGCAGGAAACACCAAATGCAATGGCGCGCGGGAACTTTCGGAGAATAGAACACCTTCTTTTAGCAGAGCAGATGTAACTCTGCGTGCTTGCCGGTCACCGGCACCAATGATCTCAGGAATTTCTCCGCGTGGGAGTTCACCTCTATAGAGCAGAGCCTCTAAAACTGTCCCGGCTTTTTCGGGCAAGTTTTTCATGCGGACTTCTTCTTCAGCCCAAAGTAAAATTCGAGTGCGTAGGCGATCTGGCTGGACCAGGCCTTCCATAAAATTAACCTGGTCACGGCAGACCTCCAGAAAATACCGCGTAAATTCTGCCAGAGCTTCTTCGCTCAAATTGCCGCGACCGTCTAAATCATTGCGGCGCGGCAGATCAGATTCTTTTAAATGACCTTTGTAACTTTTTACACTACGCGCTAAACCACGAGCAACAGACCACACGCCCCCCGTGTCCAAAGTTTCAAGCATTGCGGCATGAGACATCAATCGTGCCACACGACCATTTCCATCAATAAAGGGATGAATCCACGCAAAACGGTGATGAGCTGCTGCTGCGGCCAGAATAGATTCTGATTTTCCTAGTCCGCAATAGACTTCCTCAAATCGTTCCATGAAGCGCGGCAGAGACCCTGCGCTGACAGCCAGGTGATCACCGACTTTTACATCCCGTGTTCGTAATTGGCCGGGAATAACCGTGACCCTTTCCTCTGTGGTTTGATTTTTTACCCAAAGAAGATCATCCGGTAGCAGTTCACAAAAACGGCGATGTGTTTCCAGCAAACCTTCAACGGTATAAGCGCGCCCCTTTAGGCCGCCCTCATCAATCCATTGCTGGCAAATAATATGGGCCTTTGCTTCCAGTTGAAGGTCTCTTTTTTTGGTGTCATCGCTATAATCACCTTCCATCGATCGTTCAATATCGATGGGATGTGTATTATGGTCTTCGATAAGGTTGCTGTAATAGCAGTTCATAGTCCTGACTAATTTTGCCAGAGCTTTGTAAACACCTGGAGACAGGCTACGCCGGAGCCCGGAAGATTTTGCGGCTAAATCCATGGCAATATCCATTAATTCAGGCCGATGCCGTGAGCCTTGGGAAATCAGTAGAGGCTCCATCAATCCTATGGCTTCTCCTCTGTCTTCTTGCTGTTTTACGTCCGCTTCCATGTCCGGTTCTGTGTCCGTTTTAAAATAAGTTATATCCTTTTATAACATATGGTTAATATTTTTTAAAGATAAAAATTTGGGCATACTAGTCCGGTAATGTGCACATTGTTGGCCAGTTGTCTCAGAGTGCTAATGTACCTTGTTGAAAACATTGGGCAATAAGCCAAATTACCATGATTATTAGGAAGGGACAGTCTGCACCAGTCAATCGTGGTGATCATCGCACTTACAAAACCACTCTCTAGCCGCCGTAGCCGCCGAGTAGGAAATTAATGCAGAAAGGGCAGGATTAAAATTTTACCCTTCCAAAATAGTTGATTTGTTCGAAAAAAAAATCGCCACCCGGTGTTTTGCCGGGCGGCGATTTTTCTTTTCAGTACAATTGAAAAATAGAAAAATTAAGACCCCACAAAGAGGTGGAGCCTTAATTAAATTTCTAAAATATTTTAGGGCCGGTGAGTTGAAGGCATTTAAATTATGCCTGAGAGACTATATTCTGCATGACCCCTGATTTTTCAGACTTACAAGAAATTTAGCTTGCTATTAGTTATTAATAACCACCGAATGTATTTGCTCTTCTATCGCTTTTTTGATTGGGTTTGGAAGTAAATCCTTTTCCTCTAATAAAGCCCAGCTATCCACTGTCTTTGCGGCTGTTTCGTTTACGAGGGCCCAGGTTGTGCTCATGGCAAGTCCAGCTTTGTCAGCAAAACGGCGCACCTGATCTTTGGTGATTTTCTTTAGGCTCCGACTCCTTCCGAAGGTTAAAGCAAGGCCATCATCCGGAAGGTAAGGAATTGTAGAAACAAGATCATATGCAGGAGAAAGGATGGGCGCTCGGCTATCTGGGTAAAGCAAGGACCAGTTTTTTAAATGCATATCTGCGTTACCGATCATAATTGAAAAAACCAGGCGGCGTATAAATTCATTAATTGAATCCTCTCCTGCCTCAGCTTGGAGAACAGATGCAATATTTGCATAGCTAGCGTTTTTGTATTTGGCGTCGGGAAATACACCAAAAACCTGGGCAAAGTCTTCCATATGTGTTTTTGAATCCTCTTGTCCGCGATCAAAGCGTTTAACGCCTAGGGCGTTTCCTTCCAGGCTGTTTGCATCTTTTGGTAATCCTTGGATATCCTTTGCTGAAACCAAACGGACTTCAGGGACGTTGATTCCGATCAATCTGGCCAGGCGCATCATGGCATATTCATTTTCGGGAACGGAGGGGAAGCGCATTGATGGAAGCTTGACAATCCATGACCCGCCACTTCCTCCGGCTGGTATTGTCAAACCGCCCGAAGATTCCATGATGGCAGAAAACTTTAATTGAACCCCTGCCAGGGAAAACCTTAGAAAGGGTTCGTTTTCTTGGTCGGGAGAATCGGCCTTCTCTCCTGTGTTTTTTGGTAATTCTATCTCCAGCGGTTTGACGGTAATGGCCCCAGGAAGATCAGAGCCTAAAGCGGCAAGCAATAAAAACTCTCGCTCTTCATTTACGCCCGCATGTTTTGCCAGATAAGTTCTTAGATGACCCTCTGGCAGGAGATTCGAGAAAAATGGCGGAAGTCGTTTTGTCACAGGGCGTATGGATGTCACCAGATCCCCTGTTTGTCCTTTAAAGGACAAACTTAAAGTGGGACGGTTGGGATCATCAATATAATCTTGCTCAAATGAGAAAATATGCCGATCACCGGTAAGGCGGTTAATAATTCCTATCCTTCGGTTGCCAAGATAAACCCCTAAAGCATTAATATTTTTTAGATCAAATTTCATTTTAGCGCTCTTTTTCATCACCTTCATCGTCGTTGTGATCAAGGGTATAGAGAGGGCGTTCTCCTTCCTCCTGATGAGATTCCTTTTCTTGACGACGGTGATCACGAATGATGCCTTGGACGACCGGCACCAATTCTCTGGGAATCATCAATAAGTCCTGACTCAGTACACGGGCGAGGTCCAATAAGGTGTCAAAACGAGGGACAATTCTTCCTGTTTCGATGCCGGAAATATGAGTCTGTGGTAAGCCAATTCGGCGGCCCAATTCGGCCTGGCTCCAACCCCGCTTGGTTCTAGCCTTTTTTAGTTCCAGTTGCATTTCTTCAGGCAATTGGTCTAAACGAGAGGGTTTGATATGTGATTTTATATTTTTTCCCATTACTTATATAATAAAGCATATTAATTGTTGAGTCAAAGTAATATGCTAAAACATATAAAAAAATAAGAATATATAATAAACCATATATTCCGAGTGAAAAAGGGGGAAAACCCCCTTTTCTAAAGTAATTGAGGTCCGCCGGTTGGAAGCTACTTGGGTTGAGTGTTCAGCTTGGAGCGCGTTTTTTGTTTTTCACGGCGGGCTTTCGCTTTCTGGCGGGAAAGATCGTCGGTGATGATGAGCAATAAATGTTGGATTTATACCTCAAAATAGTTTATAATTTGAGTTATAGGAGGAGGCTATTTGGCTCATGAAATGGAACTGGCAACAAAAGGACTGGCCGTACTTTAGGTATGAGACCAAGGCTCTTAAGGGTTTGGAAGAGCAGTTTCTTCACCGTTCCGGCCTTTTATTTGGAGCCTATAAGCATGTCTCCGATGAAGAAAAGGAGACCTTGACGGTAGACCTGATCTGTAACGAGGCTTTGAAAACTTCAGAGATTGAAGGGGAATTCCTCAACCGTGACAGTATTCAGTCATCCATTCGCCGCAACTTGGGTCTGGAAACCGATAACCGGAAAATACCACCGGCGGAGCGCGGAATCGCCGAGATGATGGTTGATCTCCACCGGAATTTTGCAAAACCTATCACGCACAAGACCCTCTATAGCTGGCATGAGATGTTGACCACCGGTCGGCGAGACCTGAAAGATATCGGACGCTACCGGACTCATGCAGATCCTATGCAGGTTGTTTCCGGTTCCATCCACAAACCAAAAGTGCATTTTGAAGCGCCGCCTTCTTCTGCGATGAAGGCGGAAATGAAAATGTTTATGGACTGGTTTAAAAAAACCGGGCCTAAAGGAAAAGAACCCCTTCCCGCTTTAACCCGTGCCGGGATAGCGCATTTTTGGTTTGTCTGTATCCACCCTTTTGAAGACGGGAATGGACGGATTGGACGGGCCATTGCAGAAAAAGCTTTGTCTGAATGTCTTGGTCAGCCCGTACTCATTGCCCTTTCCCAAACCATCCAGAATAATAAAAAGAATTATTATTCCATGCTGGAAGAGAGCAACAAAGAGAACGAAATCACAGACTGGCTTTTATATTTTGCCGAGACCATCCTCAATGCACAGGATGAGACACAGACACTTATAGATTTTGTGATTAAAAAGGCCCACTTCTTTGGCAAATTCAGGAGCCACTTGAATAAGCGTCAGGAGAAAGTAATTTTGAGAATGTTCCAGGAAGGCCCGAAAGGATTTAAAGGCGGTTTGAGTGCAGAAAACTATATTACTATTTCTGAAACGTCCCGCGCGACTGCAACTCGGGATTTGCAGGACTTGTTTCAAAAAGGCGCTTTGACCAAAACCGGCGAGTTAAAAAGTACGCGCTATTATCTAAGGCTGAATGCTTGATGGCATGTTAAGTGATCACTTTCCGGTCATCGCTTCAAGCGCTTTAAATACCATAAGTTATGGCGCCCATTCCCATGGAAAAATTCCCACTGTAGTCAAACTGTAGCCAATGCAAAACTTTTCTGGCACTCAAACCAGAATAATACGACATGGCCGAGAATATAACTTGATTTTCATTAAAAATGGCAATATAAGTAAACTATGGGTATACAAAATGAGATAAAAATACAGAAACTCTTGCAAAAGTGGCCGCAGGGAACGGTAGCTATGACCTCCTGGCTGGAAAGTTTAGGCATATCCCGACAGCTCCAGAAAAAATACGTTGAAAGCCAGTGGATCAAAAGCCTGGCAAGGGGCGCATACAAAAAAACGGGCGATAATGTAAGCTGGCAAGGTGGCCTGTACGCATTACAAATGCAGGCAAGTATACTGGTACATGTTGGCGCGTTGACAGCTCTATCCATGCAGGGAATGGCCCACTACATACGCCTTGGCAAGGAACGAATATTTTTACTTTCTCCACCCAGAACAACTTTACCATCCTGGTTTAGAAATCATGATTGGCAACAGCCTGTTAAGCACATAAAAACATCTGTACTGCCGGAGGGATTGGGGCTAACGGATTATGAAGAAAAAACTTTCAGTATCAAAATATCCTCACCGGAACGTGCCATGCTTGAGTGCCTGCAATTGGCACCGCGTGAATTAGATTTAGTAGAGTGCTATCAGGTTATGGAAGGACTGACAAATTTGCGGCCCAAGAAGCTGCAAGAATTATTGGAAAAATGTTCTTCAATAAAGGTGAAACGACTTTTCCTTTACATGGCCGAGAAAACAGGTCACCAATGGATGCAATTCCTGAATGTCTCGAAGTTAAATCTTGGGAAAGGAGATCGCGCTATAGTGGAGAATGGCGTATATATTTCCAAATATCACATAAGCATACCAAAGGAACTGGCGAACTCATGATTTCACCAATTTACCGTGAACAGGTTGACCTATTGCTTCTTGTTCTTCCCCATGTGGCAAAAGAGGAAATATTTGCTCTCAAGGGAGGAACAGCCATTAACCTGTTTGTCCGCAATATGCCGAGATTGTCGGTGGACATTGATCTCACCTACTTGCCTTTTGATAATCGGAATACAGCCTTGGAGAACATATTTAAAGCGCTTGGCAGGATAAAGGGTAGCTTGGAAAATACTCTTCCAGGGATAACAGTAAGGATCAATCCTCAATCTGATGGGCATGAAGCCAAACTTTTCTGTCAATTAAAGGGAACATTAATCAAAGTTGAAGTAAACACCACGATGCGCGGCCATATTCATTCTCCACGCTTGATGCAACTAACCGATGCTGTTCAAAATGAATTTGGAAAGTTTGCTTCTATAAATATTGTGTCGCATGCAGAGTTATTTGGGGGAAAAATTTGTGCCGCACTTGATCGACAACATCCACGAGATTTATTTGATGTTTATCATCTTTTCAAGAATGAAGGATTCACGGAAGAGATACGGCTAGGATTTCTGGTATCTTTATTGAGTCATAATCGGCCTATTCACGAGATGATCCGGCCAAACTTTTTGGATCAAGAGGAAGTGTTCGAAAAACAATTTTCCGGCATGATATTTTCGTCATTCAGCTACGATGATTATGAATCCACAAGAAAGCAACTCGTTCAAGAAATTCATAGGCATTTGACTGATGATGATAAAAGGTTCCTCTTGAGTTTCAAAAAAGGCGAGCCCGAATGGAATTTATTTCCAATTGAGGAATTGCCCAGTATGCCAGCCGTTAAATGGAAGCTTATGAATATCCAAAAACTGAGCAAGGGTAACCTCGACAAGCATGCGGAACAAATTGATGAATTAAAAGAAGCGCTTTCTGATTAGCAAAATCAGGCATAAATAATCGTTGTATGTTGCAAAACATCTTGGTTTTTACACAGTGTAATGGATTGGAATCGAAATAAAAGTGAAATTACCCAGATTCAAAAGCGCCTTCATATTCTTGATGAAGAACGCGCACAACTGCTGGCACGTCTAAAGAACCTTGAGGAAAATCATGTAACGCTTCCCTCGACGAAAACTGACAAGTCAAAACCGCTTTCCCCGTCTGAAAAAATTGCCATTTTTCGCAGTCTCTTTCGTGGCCGGGAAGATGTTTACCCTCTACGTTGGGATAACCGGAAGACTGGTCGTTCGGGATACAGTTTGGCCTGCGGTAATGAATGGGTGCACGGTGTTTGTGACAAGCCAAAAGTCAAGTGTAGCGAATGCAAGCACCAGGCCTTCCTTCCGGTCACCGATGAAGTCATACGTAATCACCTTATGGGCTGTAACCCAGACAATCCTAGAGAGCAAGATTTCACCATAGGCGTTTATCCTTTGTTACAAGATGAAGCCTGTTGGTTTCTTGCCGCAGACTTTGACAAAGAACACTGGAAGAAAGATGTTTCCGCATTTCTTGAAACTTGTAGAGAAAAGAAAATACCCGCTTATGTTGAACGCTCGCGTTCTGGAAACGGAGCACATGTATGGATTTTTTACAGTCAACCTATTCCTGCATCCGATGCAAGAAAACTTGGCTCTTATCTTCTTACAGAAACGATGGAGAACTACCCCGACTTAGGCTTTGCATCTTATGATCGTTTTTTTCCCAATCAGGACACCATGCCATCTGGAGGGTTTGGCAATTTGATTGCATTACCGCTACAACACCATCCTCGCCAGGGAAATAACAGTGTTTTTCTGAATGAACAATTTGAACCTTATGCAGATCAATGGAGATTTCTCGCTTCTGTCAGACGCATGGCTCCTGAAGAGGTTTCAAATATCGTCTGCGAGGCAATAAACCGTGGGTATTACCGGAGTCCGGATGTCTTTGGATGATGAAGACGCAGAAGAACCATGGAAATTATCACCTTCGCGTAAACAGAAACCAGCTGTTATTACAGAACCATTACCTGCTTCTGTCACCGTTATTCAGGGAAACCAACTTTATATTTCCAAAGAGGAGTTGCCACCAAAACTGATCAACAAACTCATCCGTATCGCTGCTTTCCAAAACCCGGAGTTTTACAGGGCGCAAGCCATGAGGTTATCAACTTTTGATAAGCCACGTATCATTGCTTGCGCCGAGAATTTTCCCAATCACATCGGATTGCCGAGAGGGTGCCTCGATGAGCTGTTAGAGTTATTGAGTGGTCTGAAAATAACCGTTGATCTTATTGATGAGCGGAATATTGGTAAACCAATTCGCACCAAATTCCTTGGCACTCTGAGCAAAGAGCAGAAGTCCGCTGTAAAAGCCTTGCTCAAATATGATACAGGGGTTCTTTCTGCTGCTACTGGTTTTGGAAAAACAGTGCTGGCAGCGCACATAATAGCCAAACGCAGACGAAACACCCTGATTCTGGTTCACCGCAAACAACTAATGGATCAGTGGATAGCACAATTACAAGCGTTTCTGAGTTTAGAAAGTATTACTATAGGGAAAATCGGTGGAGGCAAACGTAAGCCTTCAGGTCGGATCGACGTAGCGCTTCTTCAAAGTCTAGTGCGGAAGGGCGAGGTAGATGATTGTGTAGCAGATTATGGACAGTTGATCGTTGATGAATGCCACCACCTTTCAGCCGTAAGTTTCGAGGCAGTAGCCCGACAATGCAAAGCCAAATATGTTCTGGGCCTGACAGCAACACCCAATCGCAAAGATGGTCAGCATCCTATTATTTTTATGCAGTGCGGACCGATTCGCTATCATGTAGATGCAAAATTGCAGGCGGAAAAACGGCCTTTCGATCATTATGTTATTCCTCGTTATACAAAATTCTGTATCTCAACTGCGATTACTGAGCAATATGAGCGACCTCCCATTCAAACGGTTTACGCTGAGCTAACCAGTGATGAAGCACGCAATCAACTTATCTTGGATGATGTACTACATGCACTTGAAGCTAAACGTTCGCCGGTCATTCTAACGGAACGCAAGGAACATGTGGCTTTTTTTGCTAAACACCTGAGGGCATTTGTAAAAAATATCATAGTGCTACAAGGTGGCATGAGTTCAAAGGAGCGCAAAACTGTAATGGAAAAACTTGGCAATATCAGCGACGACGAAGAGCGTATATTGATTGCCACAGGGAGTTATATTGGGGAAGGCTTCGATGATGCACGGCTTGACACTTTATTTCTTGCTATGCCAGTTTCATGGAAGGGAACATTGGCTCAATATTCAGGACGTCTCCATCGCACGCACCATAACAAAACGGAAGTGCAAATATACGATTACGTAGACCACCTGGTTCCCATGCTGGAACGAATGAACGAAAAGCGTTTGGTGGGTTATAAAAGTCTGGGTTATACAATTCAGCCTCTATTATGAACTCGCATTTTGGAATTTCCAAAGATCTTCATCAGGAAGAGGGGTTCTTTTTATTTATCAGGATTTCTTTCATGAACCCTTAATAGCCAATAAGGCGGTCAGGGTGACTTCTTAAGGTTATGTTAAGAAGTCAGGAATGACCAGAATTTCGAACGCTTGAAGGCAGGATTTGCGAGGTTAAGAAATCGGAATTGTAGCCAAACTGTAGCCAAAATTCTCAGAAAATAGGGGAAAATACCGGAAAATAAGGGAAAGTGGATTTTGATTGGCTACAGTTGATAGTGGCTCAAAAGACGCCTAACCGTTTTGTTTGTAATGGTTTATAAAACGTCCAAAAATTGCTCGGCTACACAGGGTGAATTTAGCCCACTAAAATGGCATTCAAGAGGTCGGGGGTTCGAACTTTTTCGCCGAACCTCCACTTTATTTTAAAGGCACTTATGGGATTCTTCCTGTAAGTGCTTTTTTCTTTTTGGTCTCTCCAGTCCCACTAGAGTCCCAAGTTTTTCAGGAATTCTCCCTCTTATTCCATATTAACTGACACTTTATACCCTTTAAAGATGGCTCCGGTTTTTGTATGCTTAAACCATAGCAAATAAAAATGGTTTGATTCTTTTTAAGGACGTAATCCATGAAAAAAATAATCTGCTTGGTTGCCATAAATTTTTTGATTTTGTTTGTTTCTCAAGTTGTGGCTAAAGAACTTCTGGTTGTCAGTGGTGAAACATCGCAAACTTCCAAGAGGTGGAAGGAAGAAGTCCTTCCTGAATACCCCAATAGCGAAGCTGGCAAAAATCTGCCGGCAAAAATCGTTGCTGTTCAAGGTGAAAATTTTCCCGAGTGGTTGGCGAAGGCTATGGAAGTGGGCCGCGTTGGCGAGATAATCGGCACCCCCACTTTTATCATCTGGGATGACGGTAACAAAAAAGAGGTTGGCCGGGTGGAAGGATACACTCAAAAACTGAAATTTTACTCTCAACTGAGTGAAGCCATGATGATGGTTGACAGGGGCGAGCATCCTGGGCGCCGGGAAGGATCCGGCGGTCATGAACGCGAAGAAGGTTCAGGGGGGCATGATGAGCGCGAGGAAGGTTCTGGCGGCGATCAACGGCAGGAAGGTTCCGATGGGGAACAGCCCGGGGGAGGGTCCGAAATGAGCCGGGATATTATGGACCACATGTACAAAACCCCTGAGGAAGCGAAACGCGCATCGGAGATGCTGGGCTTTGGGGGCGAAATTCATACGCATGAATCCCCAGAAGGAACCATTTATATGCCCGGACCCATGATGTGATTTTTATGTTTGACTAAAATGACATAATTAGCACATATAATGTTGAACTCACCCTGCTCGGTTGGGGCTTCCAGGATGTAATTTCTGTTGCATTGTTTTTGAGTCCAAACCCGGCAGGAGGGGCTTATTTGTTGAATCTAGAAAGCTGAGGGCTCCGCTATGGGGTAAAAGTGTCTGTCAGCCTGATTTTTCGCATGTTCAACCCTGAAGCGAGAGATAAGTGTTTCAGCGAATGCTCTCCTTTCAAGCGCAGTATATTGTTTCTTTCCCAACCGTCCATCCTCATCAAATTCATTTGTAAGCAATGCCGTTTATCCGCGACTGATTAGCATGCTTATAGTGTTACCTTTGTAATCATCCGGTAAAATGAATACGAGATTGTTCTCTATAGGAGATTCGAAATGAATAAAAATATTTATGTTTTTTTAACTGCAATCGGTCTTTTGGTATTTTCACTTACAGGCCTTGGCGCGTCGCCTATAGAAAAAAGGCTGAACCCGGACCTTCAAAAAGAATCGTCGGCGGTAATGAAGGTCGCTACCTTTGCCGGGGGATGTTTTTGGTGTATGGAACCCCCTTTTGAAAAATTGCAGGGCGTGAAACAGGTGATTCCAGGTTACACCGGCGGAACCACGCAAAACCCTACCTATAAGGACGTGTCTTACGGTTCCACGGGGCATGTCGAAGCGGTTCAAATTCACTACGATGCGACCCAGGTTTCTTATGAGGATCTGCTGGAAGTTTTTTGGAGGAATGTCGATCCTACCGATAATGGCGGGCAGTTTGTGGATCGGGGAGATTCTTATTTGACGGCTATTTATTATCATGGTGCAGAGCAGAAAAAACAGGCGCAGGAATCAAAAAAGCGTCTTGAAGCAAGTAAGCGTTATGCTCTAAAAATTGTGACCCCGATCATCGAGGCTAAGGAATTTTACGCCGCCGAAGATTATCATCAGGATTATTACAAGAAAAACCCCGTTCGTTATAAATATTATCGCTTTCGATCCGGACGGGATCAGTTCATCGAAAAAGTTTGGGGAACGGAAAGGAACTATAAGCCTATGAAAATATCTATGGAAAGTGATGGAGAAAAATTTTCCAAGCCCACACAAGGCGAGTTGCAAAAGAAGTTGACTCCGCTTCAATATAAAGTCACTCAGGAAGAGGGGACGGAGTCTCCCTTTGATAACGCCTTCTGGGATAACAAGAAGCAAGGAATTTATGTGGATATTGTTTCCGGAGAACCGCTTTTTAGTTCCTTGGATAAATTCAAGTCTGGTACCGGGTGGCCGTCATTCACTCGGCCTCTGGTCGAAAAAAATATCGTCACCAAAACCGATACCAAGTTCTTTATGAAACGAACGGAAGTGAGGTCGGCCAATGCGGACTCGCATCTGGGTCATTTGTTTGAGGACGGCCCTCAACCTACGGGATTGAGATATTGTATCAACTCGGCGTCCTTAGGGTTTATTCCTTTAGAGGAGCTTAAGGAAAAAGGCTATGGGGATTATGTCTCCTTGTTTTCAAATTTATAATGAAACATCTTAATGGAACATTTCCTTTAAAAATAAACGCCAAGAAAAATTGTGAATAACCTAAAAAAAATAATTATTCTTGCGGTGCTTGCCGGTTGCTTGTTAGCTTTTTCCCACTATAACCTCGGTCAATACCTGAGCCTAGAATATATAAAGGGACAACAAGCCAATTTTTCCGGATTTTATAAGGAAAATACTTTACTGGCAATCGGCGCTTACACCTTGGTCTATATCGTATCCACAGCCCTTTCCCTTCCGGGGGCGGCTCTTCTTACTTTGTTGGCCGGGGCGTTGTTTGGAATCGTCACAGGTACTATCCTGGTTTCCTTTGCCAGTACCATTGGCGCGACGCTGGCCTTTTTGGTCTCACGGTCCTTGCTGCGTGACTGGGTGCAAAACAGGTTCGGGAGTTTTCTCAAGTCATTTAATGAGGGCATCAAAAAGGACGGCGCTTTTTACCTTTTTACTTTGCGTTTGATTCCCGCGTTTCCCTTCTTTGTCATCAATCTGGTGATGGGACTGACTCCCATGAAGACCCTTCCGTACTTTCTGGTGAGTCAGGTAGGAATGCTGGCGGGTACCATCGTCTATGTAAATGCGGGAACCCAGTTAGCGCAAATCGAATCCCTGAAAGGAATTCTTTCGCCCAATCTAATCTTTTCATTTGTCCTGCTGGGACTATTCCCGCTGTTGGCCAAAAAACTGTTGGGCTTTTATAAAGGAAGAAAAGTATTGAAAAAATTTAAAAAGCCAAAAACGTTTGATTACAACATGGTGGTGATTGGAGCCGGATCGGCGGGGCTGGTGACCAGTTATATAGGGGCCGCCACCAAGGGGAAAGTGGCCTTGATAGAAAAACATAAAATGGGCGGCGATTGCTTAAACACCGGATGCGTTCCCAGCAAGGCGCTTATTCGTTCTGCAAAATTCATGGCCGATGTGAATAAATGCCAGAGCCTGGGTTTCAAAAATGTCAAAGTTGATTTTGAGTTTGCCGATGTCATGGAGCGGGTACAACGGGTGATCAAGACTGTCGAGCCGCACGATTCGATTGAGCGTTATACAAAGCTGGGAGTGGAGTGCCACACGGGCGAAGCAAAAATAAAATCTCCCTATGAAGTGGTGGTCAACGGGGAAGTTCTCACTACCCGGAATATTGTTATTGCGACAGGCGCCCGTCCTTTGGTTCCACCGATTGAAGGGGTTGATGAAGTGGATTACCTGACGTCCGACACGGTCTGGAGCATCCGCGAAAAACCTGAAAAATTATTGGTGCTAGGCGGCGGTCCCATTGGTTCGGAACTCACTCAGGCGTTTGCCCGGCTGGGATGTGAGGTGACGCAAGTGGAGCGGTACAACAAACTCATTAGCAGGGAAGATCCTGAAATTTCTCAAATGGTTTTGGAGAGTTTTCAGAAGGACGGCATCGAGGTTCTCCTGGAGCATTCGGCGGAAAAATTCTTTAAACGGGATGGAAAAAACTTTCTGGAGTGCGAGTATCAGGACCGCACGGTTGTCGTCGAATTTGATCGGGTTTTGATAGCCTTGGGTCGGCAGGCAAATGTCAAAGGTTTCGGGCTGGAAGAGCTTGGTGTTGAGTTGAACCAGAATGGCACCATCAAAGTGAATGAATACATGCAAACTAATTTCCCCAATATTTATGCCTGTGGAGATGTCGCCGGGCCTTATCAGTTCACCCATATAGCCGCGCATCAGGCATGGTACTGCGCGGTGAATTCAATGCTCAGTCCGTTTTATGGATTTAAAGTGGATTACAATACGGTGCCCTGGTGCACATACACCGACCCCGAAGTGGCCCGATGCGGCCTGAATGAATGCGAGGCCAAGGAGAAGGGCATTGCCTATGAAGTCACCACCTACGGCATTGATGACCTGGACCGGGCGATTACCGATGAAGCGGCTTATGGACTTGTTAAAGTCCTGACCGTTCCGGGCAAGGACAAAATTATCGGGGTGACTATAGCCGGGCTTCACGCAGGAGATATTATCGCTGAATATGTAGCGGCCATGAAACACGGATTTGGCATGAATAAAATTCTGGGCACGATCCATATTTACCCGACTCTGGCCGAGTCAAACAAATATGCCGCAGGAAATTGGAAGCGGAACCATGTGACGGAAAAAACGCTGGCTTGGGGGGAGAGGGTCAACCGGTGGAGAAGGCAATATATTTAATAAAAGCGATTTTTACCATTGCGTTGGTTTTTGGTTTTTCATCGCTGGAAACTGCCGGTTCCGAGGAGGTAAAGAAAAATCCTCGGCCTCCTCAGGGAATGGTAGGGATTCCTTCCGGTGAACTTTTTCGAGGTTCAGACTCCAATCAAGGCTATCAGATTTGTCTAATGAACAACCGGGACTGCAAAAAATCCTGGTTCCAGGATGAGGAACCCGCCAATACAGTCAGATTAAATGGTTTTTATATCGATAGTCATGAAGTGACCCAAAAAGAATTCCAAAGGGTCATGGGGGACAACCCCTCCGTCTATAAAGGATCGAACTTTCCGGTGGAGAGAGTGACCTGGTCTGAGGCAACGGAGTTTTGCGAAAGGGTGGGGAAAAGGCTTCCCACCGAAGCCGAATGGGAATGGGCGGCCAGGGGAGGCCAGCGTTCGGTGTTTCCCTGGGGCGATAAGGCTGAATCCCGAAAAGCTAATTTTTGTGACAAGCAATGCGACAAGCGCTGGAAGGAAAGCCAGTTTGATGATGACTATCGTTACACCGCTCCGGTGGGTAGTTTTCCGGCCAATGGTTATGGAGCGTTTGACATGGCCGGCAATGTCTATGAATGGGTCACGGATTGGTATGCGGAGGACTATTATGAGAAATCTCCCCGCGACAATCCGAAAGGTCCGGAAACCGGAAAACGAAAAGTGATCCGGGGCGGTTCCTGGATAAACTACTCTACAGGAGTCCGACCCGCCGAAAGAACCGAGGCAAAGCCTGCGGCCCGATTGAATTTTGTTGGGTTCCGATGCGCCTTATAAGAACTCCCTTGGAATAGGAACCCTGCTTTTGCGATTAAAGTAGTGCCCAGTTTGTCAACTATTTGTGCCTCATCCAATGATAAATTCTTGCATTTCCTCACAGAAGGACTAATATTTGAACGAAGTCAAAATCGCCTTTAAAAAAAACGGGTGGTTTATGAAAAAACCTTTGGCGTGTAAATTATGAGAATATTATGAGACGTTTAAAAAGTTTTTTTTATTGGGTTCCATTTGTATTTATGCTTGGGTGCGTTTCCACAAGCACCCCGAATTCTGCCAAATCCGTATCTGATTTTTCCCTCCAACAGACCGCAGGTGAATGCAACTTGGCAGGGGAAAAGCATTTTCTTATGAGTAGTCAAAATCAAAGTGGAATATATCGCGGATTCCTGAAACGCGACCTAGAGGGGAGTTGTAGGGATGCAAAATGATTCTGATCGGCCTCTAACTATTCCTGCACTTCGAATCATATAAGGGCACTTCTAAAAATTGACAACGGCACCGAATCGCCAATTTAAAGAAGCGTCTTTTGTTTTAGTAGGACAGGCTTTCCAGCCTGTCCGCACGGGCTGGAAAGGCGGAATTAAATTCCGCACTTCCGCATGAAATTTAAGGATAGGTCGCCCGTGCCACTGATTTAAGTAAATTTTGCACACGATTCTATTTTCTGTGAAAACTAATTTTTAGAGATGCCCATAATTTACATCACTACTCCATAGGCCATCATCGCATCTGCGACTTTGACAAACCCACCGCTGTTGACTCCCTGGGATGCTCAAGATGTAAGGGATAACGAATTCGGCGAATTCCATAACAGCCTCATAGAATTCGTATTCTCCCGGTTTTCTCTTTATCAGGCCTTTTCGAGAACCATCTAATGTCAATCCGGGTAAGCTGTTCACGACAGGCTCCTTTGAGCGTCTAAAATGTTCATATATATCAGAAGCTATTTCTGTACGTTTCACAATTGGGAACAGCTGAGAAACTGTCGACTTTGGTTTGAGGTAAACCATGGAAAATAAGGGATCAACTATGAACCACCTTATTTGGGACAAAAGGGATTAGTGGACGGAATTATATCACCCAGGTTGACTCTAAAGTCTATAGGAGGGGTCTTCATAACTTACACTCATTACTCCGATCATGTTGAAGCCAATCCCGAATGTGTTGGCGGGAGATTCTAAGGATTTTAAATTGCTATATTTTTCAATTAGTTATGTGCGTTTTTAGGGTTCATTTCCATTGGGGCATCCATTGCCATGATGAACTTTATTTTTCTTTCATTTTAATTCCCCATCCCAGAATATATGTGGTATCATCAGTGAACTAAGGTGGGTTGAGGGAAGTCAATAGGTTGCTGTTTCCTTAGGGAAACGTACCCAAGGGCAAGATAGAGTAAAACAATTAAAGGTTTTATTTTCCCGGCCATCCATCAGGATGGTTTTTTTTTGTTCTCAAACTGTCCGTTTTAATGGCCATTGAGTTACCACCCAATCCAAAATAAAAATTGGGAGCGCTACGTTTTAGTTACTAAAAAGTGGTTCCCGCCAAATTGCAGGAGAAGATAGATCATGTCAAAAGGTACAGTAAAGTGGTTTAATGAGAGTAAGGGTTATGGTTTTATCGAGTCCGAGAGCGGAAAAGATCTTTTTGTTCATTTCTCGGAAATCCAAACTGACGGGTTCAAGACCCTTAGAGAAGGGCAGGCCGTTGAATTTGAGGAAGGCATGGGCCAGAAAGGGCCTCAAGCCACTAAAGTTGTGCCTAAGTAAAAAATAATTTTTAGCATTGACCGGCAGAGGGTCACCTCTGCCGGTTTTTTTTAGCCAAAGCTCGATTGGCGTAATATAATTCAGGAAATGAGTTAAAACATGCATGAAGTTAAGGTTTACGATAGTGCAGGAAAATTAAAAGAGGTGATTTCAGTAAAAAAATTAAATGAAAGATCGGATCTGTTATTTCAAACGCCGTCTCTCTATCAAAAAGGTTTGAAAAAAATCAAACCTGCAGACCAAACCACAGACATCCACGCCAAAAATAAAGCCCTCTGAGAACCATAATTTCTGGTTACAGATTGTACGGTCAAACTCTTCTTATGTGAGAGCCACGATTTTAGATGGTTACGCCCCCCCCCACCCAGGTAGTTTGACTGGGCAGAGTTGAAAAAGGGCGAATTCTTCGCTTTATCCAGTCTCAACAGGCCGGTTGTATAATTCACAATTAATATTAAAGGAAAATATGCAAATGCATTCGTCCATTTCTCCCACTCCCGGGGGATTCGATAACTTAAATCTGATCGGTCCCATTTGCCGTGCTGTCCGTGAAGAAAATTACTCCACTCCCACCCCAATTCAAATGCAGGCCATTCCGCATCTTTTGCTGGGCCGTGACCTTTTAGGGTGTGCCCAAACGGGAACAGGGAAAACAGCGGCATTTGCGTTGCCGATTTTGCAACGATTGGCGGAAACGCGAAAATCTCCTGGGGCAAAAGGTGTCCGCGCATTGGTGCTTAGCCCCACACGGGAACTGGCTGTGCAGATCAGTGACAGTTTTCGCGTATACGGTCGCTATCTGAAGCTTTCCCAGGCGGTTGTTTATGGCGGCGTCAATTACAGGACTCAAATTCGTGCTTTGTCTCGAGGGGTTGATATCGTTGTTGCCACTCCAGGGCGGTTGCTCGATCTTTTTGGTCAGGGATATGTGAAACTGGATAATATTGATATTTTGGTTTTGGATGAGGCGGATCGAATGCTGGATATGGGCTTTTTGCCAGATATCCAAAAAATCTTTGCCGCGATTCCTGAACAGCGTCAGACGATGCTTTTTTCCGCCACTCTGCCTGATGAAATTGTCAAAATCACTAAAAGATTTCTCAAAGATCCTGTTCAGATCAGTGTTTCTCCTCCGTCCAGCACCGTTGAGAAAATTGAACAACGGGTTTTATTTGTGGATCGGGAAAATAAAAACGCTTTGCTCGATTCTCTTCTGGAAGACGAAAGCTACTATCGGGTTCTTGTGTTCGCTCGGACAAAACATGGGTCCAACCGGATTGTTAAGAATTTAACCAAAAATCGAATTAAATCCGTAGCTCTTCATGGCAACAAATCTCAATCCGCGCGGTTGGATGCCTTGAAACAGTTTCGTTCGGGAGCAGTACGGGTTTTGGTTGCAACGGATATCGCTTCTCGGGGGCTTGACGTAGATGGCATCACTCATGTTATCAACTACGAGCTACCCAGCGAAGCTGAAAGCTATGTGCATCGGATAGGGCGGACGGCGCGTGCGGGTGCTCTTGGTATCGCAATGTCGCTTTGTGATGCAGGTGAGACCGGCTATTTGCGTGATATTGAAAAGGCAACCGACCGCATTATTACGGTGGTGAAAGACCATCCTTTTCACTCAGAGGCAGTTGCTTCATCGGCTCTAAATAGAAGACACAAAACCAGTAAGACGATGGGCAGAAGCAGAACCGGATCTCGAAGTTCAAAGGATCAAGCTCCCGTAAAAAGAAACGCATCCTCCAAGCCTTGGAAACGCGTGGCTGCCGCTGGAGCAGGGAAGCCGAAAGGTGAGTTTCGTCGAAAGGCGCGAAGCCCTCGATAAGTTCCCACATGAAAGGGACTTTAAAGTAATTCGATCTTAGCTATGAAAAGCTTTGTCGGTTTCTCTTAAGAGGACTCTGAGAATCTTTAAGGACTCGTTGTGTCTTTTTCAATATGGTACTCTTGAACAAGTAAACTGCCTACCAAACTACTGACTTGTTCATTAGTGCCATAAGTGAAAAGACGCTCAAGCCGGTTTCTATAATCCGCGAAATTTTTTCGGTCTTCAAGTGCATTTTTCTTACTTACTTCGTAATGAACCACTGAAATACACTTGTTGATAACGTTTTTTTGAAAATCATCTCCGTTTATTAATATGTAGTTTAACTTTTCCTTAACTGTAGAGTCGCTCATTCCCGCCCCCGATCTATTTCAAATGGAAATTATTTTTTAATCTCAATGCCCTGTCTTGTCTCAGCCCACCTGACAAGACCTGCTTCGTAATAATTAGTGATAATTATCTTGAATTTATGAATTCTATTAAAGGAATTGGATCACAAATTTATGTGATCGAAACAACCTGTTTTCAGGTGAGATTTAAATACTGCAGTTTGTATGTAGCATTTTTATCGTCTCATCGTGAGGTGCATTACAAATTGGATGGAAATAAATAAGTTTTAAATAAACGGGGACCTGTAATACCATGTTCCTTTGTTTTCCCCTGATTGGGAAAGCGGTTGGTGTTTTGGACGAGAGGATCCTTTCAATAAAACAATTTTATGTTTTCTGCGGAGGCTGGGATTAGTGAATCAAATAGTGAGGCCATTGGCAAAGAAAGTTAAGATTGCAATAATAGGCATTGGCAATTGTGCCAGTTCGTTGATTCAAGGCATCCATTACTATAAAGGCAGAGACCCTGACCAGTCAATCGGCCTGATGCATTGGGAGATTGGGGGGTACAAGCCTGAGGATATTGAAGTCGTCGCAGCGTTCGATGTCGATGTCCGAAAAGTCGGGAAGGATGTCAGTGAAGCGATGTTTTCAGAACCCAATTGCACTAAAATATTTTGCGCGGATATTCCTCCTTTGGGAGTCCCGGTTCAGATGGGTAGAATTCTGGATGGATTCTCCGAGCATATGAAAGAGTATCCTGAAAAGCATTCCTTCGTCCTGTCCGATGCGGCAGAACCCGACCAGGAAGCAGTCGTCAAGGTGCTACGCGAAGCCGGAGCGCAAGTTCTTGTAAACTATCTGCCGGTGGGTTCCGAACAGGCCACCCGTTTTTATGCAGAATGTGCTTTAGAGGCAGGGCTGGGTTTTATCAATAACATCCCTGTATTTATTGCCAGTGGTCTCGAATGGGCCGATCGTTTCAAAGCTAAAAATCTTCCTCTGATTGGCGACGATATCAAATCACAATTTGGAGCCACAATCACGCATCGGACCTTGACCGATTTATTTAAAAAACGCGGCGTCAAGCTGGAAAAAACCTACCAGCTGAATACCGGAGGCAACACCGATTTTTTGAATATGATCAACCGCCATCGCCTGGCGTCGAAAAAGATATCCAAAACCGAAGCCGTCCAGTCGGTTGCAGCTCAGCGGCTGGATCCGGAAAATATCCATATTGGTCCCAGCGATTACGTGCCTTGGCAAAAAGACAATAAAGTCTGCTTCATCCGGATGGAGGGAAAAATCTTTGGAGACGTTCCCATAAATTTGGAAATGCGGCTTTCCGTAGAAGATTCCCCCAACTCTGCGGGAGTAGCTATTGATACCATCCGCTGTGTTAAATTGGCCCTCGACCGGGGCCAGGGCGGTGTTCTCATCGCGCCATCGGCTTATTTCTGCAAACATCCGCCCGAGCAATATACAGATGATGAAGCCTATAATATGACTGAGGCGTTTATTAACGAGCCTTGGGAAAAGATGCGGAAAATTCCAGATCCGGACGGTGATGAAGAAGCTGAAATGATCCTTAAGCCGGTGGCTAAATCGCGTTCAAGCAGCAAAAAATCTTGAACGTGCTTGCCATTCCTCCACCTGATTAACCAGAAGGAATCGTCCACAAAATCCTGCTGTTTAATTCCATCCAAGTACTCGATTAGACTTTTAAATTAAATTTTTGCCGAATATTTTGTTTGATAGGATTGGCTAAAACTTCCATGGGTCCCAATGGGAAAGGGTGGCGGCGTTGGTCAGTTCGGATTTCTGGTGATATTCATGAGAATTTTCTCAATATTTTCAAGAGCCTTTTTATGTTTGGTGTCTAAAATAGCATAATCTTTTTTAAGTCTTTCATTTTCCATACTTAATTTTGTAGAAGATTCAATTAAATTAAGGTTGGTTTGAATTGATTTTATCAGGTGGCCGCGCAATTCTTTCACCATTGTTCGAAATATTTCTTCCGAAGATGGCTCCAATTCGGAAGAGGGCGAATCACTTTCCTCATTCTGATCCACCATTGCCGTCAGTTTTTCAATATTGAGAACTATATTGTCCTGAAGGGATCCGGTCAATTGTTCAAGTGCCTGATAATTTGTCAGGGACACGCGCACTGACGCAGACTGAAGAAGAGCCTTCTCAATTTCTATCCACAAATTTTCCAGGGCTTCTTGTTTTTGCCCGTTATGGCGGGTCTTGATCTCCCTTGGGGGCATAGTCGTTGATCCTTCTTCCAGTGAATATTTTGTGTTTGCCGGTCAATAAATATTCCGAACCGACCCTGGAATCCAGATTAGAAGATCTGTATTACGACGCGATCAAGGACATTTTACAAAAGTGTTAATTAGACCCCTGCGCGAATATGATTTCACTCGAGTGACGGGGAGAAGACATTATTGATCGGAAATACAACAGGAAGGGGATACAAGTTGGAAAAATATCTTGCAAAAAGGGGTCGGGTTTCAAAGAAGTTGTTGAAAATTATTGCGCCATGTTAGGTAGCTCAAGAGCTTTAAAATAATATGTCCCGATTTTGTAATAAGTCTCTGATGGTAGACTTTTTTCGCTCTGGACTTCCCTGACCTCATTGAGATCTATCAGATTGAGGCGCTCGAAGCTACTGTCCAGATGTTTTTCTTTACTATCTGTAAACTGCATTTCAACTTTAATAGAAACCATTTTATTGCACTTGTTAACCACCCGGGCTTTCCATTCCAAATTCACTTTGTCTTCTTTTTGATTAAGAATTTTAACCGCCATGTTTTCAAATTTGACACAATCCAATCCCCAGGAAACTCCGGGAAAAAAGGTCATTGCTGCAAGGATGCCCAGGAGTAAAATTCTCATGTTTTCCTTTGCGCGAAGGGAGTCATTCGCTTCTTGAGTTAAAAGGGTACTTTTTATTGGTAAAATCTTTCTTAAAAAAGACAATCAGTAGCCTTGAAGGAATCATTTCTTAAATGATGGTCACTTGAGGCAGAATGTTTACTGACTACTATTTTACTAGGATAAAGGGAGAATAATCAGAAAAAAGGAGTGGGTTTAATAAGATAAAAGCTCTTAACCAAAATGAAAAACTTAATCTGGATTATAAGCCCGTCTTTTGGAATGTGAGGTTAGCAGGTTGCTGAAAAACTATTTTTGGGACCTTAAAATGTTAATTTCAAGTTTACTGTTAATTTAAGAAAACCAGTAGCACAGGCGACCTGTCCTTAAAGTTTATGC
>JAQCGX010000034.1 GCA_027619975.1 Nitrospinota bacterium | reverse complement strand
CGTGCGAACAGGCTGGAAAGGCGGAATTAAATTCCGCACTTCCGTATAACCTTTAAGGGCAGGTCGCCTGTTCCACTAAAACAAAGCCATCTCCTTAAGTTGACGATTAGGAGCATTTAGTCAATTTTTAGAGATACCCATAAGGAAAGTTGTTTTTGTATGAAGCACGTCATTCAACAATTAGTGCGTGATGCCCTGGCGCACGCCAAGCAAAATGGTGAACTCGAAATGGCTGTTGAGCCGGAGATCGTCATTGAAAAACCCAAAGACTCCAAAATGGGTGATTTTTCGACCAACCTGGCAATGATTCTTGCCAAGCCGGAACGTAAGAACCCAAAAGTTATTGCCGAGGTGATCGGAAGATACCTGAAAAATGGTTCGGAGCAGGTGGAGGACGTGGAGATGGCTGGTCCGGGATTCATCAATATCAGGATGGCGCCTGCCTTTTTCCTTCAGCGGTTGCTGAAGGTTGCGGAAGCCGACGAGGATTTTGGCAGTTGCACCGTGGGGAATGGGGAAAAGGTTCTTGTGGAATATGTGAGCGCCAACCCGACAGGGCCTTTGCATGTGGGGCATGGTCGTGGCGCGGCGGTGGGGAATACGCTGAGCAAAATTCTCTTGAAAGCGGGGTATGATCTCAAGACGGAATACTATGTCAACGACGTGGGCAACCAGATGAATATTCTTGGCCGCTCGACATGGTTGCGTTATCAAGAGATTCTAAATAAAAAGGTGGAGTTTCCCGAGGATCATTATCAGGGCGACTACATAAACGACATTGCCCAGGAAATTATTGACCAGAAGGGCGATGCGTACCTTGAAACGTCTGAAGAGGAAACACTACCTTTCTTCAGAGACTATGCAGCCAATTGGGTTTTGGAGGGGATTAAAACAGATCTCAAGGATTTTAGAGTTGAATTCGACCAATGGTTCAGTGAGAAGACGCTGTACGATAATAATGCGGTTGACAACGCGTTGGTCTGGCTGAAAGGAAAAGGCTTCGTTTATGAAAAGGATGGCGCGGTGTGGTTGAAGTCCTCCGCGTTTCAGGATGACAAGGATCGGGTGATCGTCAAACAAAACGGCGATCAGACCTATTTTTGCTCGGATATCGCCTACCATCAGAATAAAGTTCAGCGCGGGTTTGATAAGCTGATCGATTTATTTGGCGCCGACCATCATGGCTATGTACCCCGCATACAGTCGGTAATGGAGGCTCTGGGCTATGGCCGGGACGTCTTTAAGGCGCTTCTGGTGCAGTTTGTTTCCCTGAAACGGGGTTCAGAAAAAGTTTCCATGTCCACGCGCTCGGGAGAGTTTGTGACTCTTAAGGAAGTGGTGGACGAGGTTGGGGTGGACGCGGCCCGGTATTTTTTTCTGTCAAGAAGTTGCGACAGTCACCTGGATTTCGATCTGGAACTTGCCAAGAAGGAAACGCCGGAGAATCCCGTTTTTTATATTCAATACGCACATGCACGCATTTGTAATGTATTTCTCAAAGCAGAGAGTCAGGGGGTTGCTGTCCCCGGTTCCAAGGATGTAGACCTGTCCCCTTTGGAGGAGGAAGAAGAGATCCAGCTCATCAAGAAAATTCTGGCTTTTCCGGAAGTCGTGGAGAAAAGCGCACTGTCGTTTGAGGTGCACCGGATCTCCCATTACCTGCACGATCTGGTGGGCGTATTTCATGGTTATTACAACAAGCATCGGGTGGTGACGGAAAACCAGCCGTTAACGTTAGCGCGGTTGTATCTGCTGCTATGTTTGCGAATCACCATCCGCAACGGGCTGGCATTAATGGGAATTTCGGCGCCGGAGAAAATGTGAACCGAATTCCAGCGTGGGGCAAGAGTCGTGGTTCTATCAAACCTGGATTTGATAGGGTGCAATTGAAAACCGCAGAGCCAAAACACAGAATATGAAGTCAAAAATTCTAATTTTTCTGATTTTGGGTATTGCAGGAGCTGGCGCTTTGGTAGGAACCCATGCTTTGGACCCTTTGCCTTTTTTTACGCCCGAAGTACATCGGATTGAGAAAAAAATCAGCGCCGTCAAGCCAAAGAATTTTAACTCAGACCGTAAAAATTTCAGAAAAGCGGCCCTCGACGGAAATGAGAATTTCAGTTTTTTTACTGTCCTGGAAGATCCTTCCATGAGTAAAATGGTCGGCTTGAATGGAGAGGTTTACAAAAATTACCGCTCTCAGCCTGTAAACGCCGTAGCGGTACAAGTCCTACCAGAAAAAATAATCGCCGCTCCCCCTATTCACATCGAAAAGAGAGAAGTCAAAAAAACGGACCAGCAGATTGAGATTCCCAAGTCAAACCCCATCTTTCCAAAAGTGGAACCTGCCGAGGCAATAAAAGTCGAGACCGTAAGGACGGTGGACAGGGAACTGTCCGCGTTTCTGGCCTATGCCGTGCAAGTCAGCTCCTTCCGGCAGTTGGAGCGCGCGGAAATACTCAAAGGGGATCTGGCCAAAAAAGGGTATGCGTCTTTCATTGGCAAAACCGAACTTTCAGATAACAAAGGCACCTGGTACAGGGTGTATCTCGGCAGATATCTGGATCGTGCGGGCGCGGAGGTGGCTGCGGCACGGGTGCAGAGAGAAGAAAATCTTCAGGCCATGGTTATCAAGCGACAATCGGGGTGAGAGGGCCCACTCTCAGCCTAGCAGGTTGCTGAAAAACTATTTTTGGGATCTTAAAATGTTAATTTCAAGTTTACTGTTAATTTAAGAAAACCAGTAGCACAGGCGACCTATCCTTAAAGTCTATGCGGAAGTGCGGAATTTAATTCCGCCTTTCCAGCCTGTGCGCACAGCCTGGAAAGGCTGTGCCACTTAAAAGCAAAAACCTGTAAAACTTAACCCGCTGACGGATTTTTCTCTTTTTCAGCAACCTGCTAGAACTTTTGTAGAACCTCCACCGGATCATCCACACGCGTCCCGCCGTAAAACTTTTCTTTACTATCAAACCAAGTGTTAAACCGGTACCCCTCGATATCGTCGTGATAGAGCTTCCGTCTTATTTCCTCGGAATTGAATCCAAAATTTAATTGTGACTCGCCACCGGCCTGTATGGTAACGGTTCCCTTTTTTGTGGGAATGAAAGGATGCCAGGCAAGAACATCGTAAGTTCCGGGGGGAATATCTTTCAGCCTGAAATTACCGTCAGCGTCGGAAATGGTGTAGTAAGGATTGTCGACCATGAAGCCTCTAGTCTGCAGAAAGGGGTGGAGGTTGCATTTGATGAGGAACTCATCTGTATCCTGATGGACAAATGCCGAACGGACCTGGCTGGATTGTTTGATAATGGCTTTATTGGATTTTTGTTTCACATAAGAGTCGCTGTTGATCTCATAAGTCACTATTTCATGGCGAATAGGATCTTTATTTTCCAAAAGAATATTTTCACCGTTACGGATGCCGATCACATATTGGTCCGAATGGCAGCGATCGATGTTGAAAGTCTGCATTTTGGTCGTGAACGGTTTGCCTTTTTTGACTCCCTGAAGGGCGATGACCGTGTCCTTGAGTCCTGCGTCCGGGGAAAAGGTGAAATCCCAAAGCAGACGGTGGCCTTTGCCATCCGAAATCCGCGAACAGAATTCTATATTGGGTGCATGAATCAAATGAAACGACCGGGCTCTGGGTCTGGCGCCCGTTAACGTCACCCGTCCGGTGAGTGTGCCACCGTTATCCATCGAAACGACAGTGTAGTCGGCAGGAATCTGATCGAATAATTTTTTGGCCAGTTTCTCATTTTTCGTATAGAGCAGGTTGGCCTGCTCTCGGGCCTTATCCAGCCGGGCCTGCATCATGTAGACAATTCCCAGATCATACCGTGCCTTCGACATTCTTGAATCCTTCTCCAAAGCCAGCTTAAACTCAGCTTCGGCTTCTTCGAGGAGTTTCAGGCGGGCAAATGAAGAGCCACGGTTGTATCGCAAAAAAGCATGATCGTATCCCTGTCGCAACGCCGCATCGAATTCAAGAAGAGCTTCTTTGTGTTTTCCAATTTGGCTGAGCGCCACCCCCAGGTTGGCATGGGCGAGGGAAAATTTTTGTTGCAAATCGATGGCTTTTTGGAATTCCTCAGCGGCATCCTGCCAATTTTTAGCCTGACTGTAACGGATTCCTTTTTGATAATGCCCCTCGGCATCCATTGCTGGTCGCGCAGATGCCGACGAGACGGTAAACAAGGCGCATGTGAGAAGAATCAGTAGCAAACGGGTTGCCGTCATTTTTAAACGTTTTGATGTGCGGGATAATTGCATATATCTACTTAAATAAAAGTTGGGTAATGTAATGAACAATTTAACAATCTCGTTTATAGACTGTCAACCTGCTCAAAAGTTATTTTTTGCTTACAAAGACCTATTCTGTCATAAAGTTCGGGGATAGGAAGTTTATGAAATATTTTTAATTGTATTTTTGATAAGATACCGATGATAGCAAAAAATTCCCTTTCCTTATAATGTTTAAGGCCGTCGGAGGGTTCCTTCACTAAAATGATTGATTCATTTGTTCCATTCAAAGTCCACTGGCTGTTCCGGGGCGGTGTGGTGCAAACCATTTTGGCGACGAAATTCCCTGGAGAGCCTGTACTTCCGCAACGAAAAACCCATAAAATTCAGGTCGGTCCGAAATCGTCGATCATCGCCCTGGAACTGGAAGCCACCAATCCGCGCGGTTCCATCGTCCTTTTGGCGCATGGCATGGGAGGATGTTCCGAGTCGGGATATATGCGGCGCATCGCCGCCAAGCTCTGGTCCAAGGGGTCGGGCGTGTTCATGATGAACCACAGGGGCAGTGGCCCCGGAATGGGCTTGAGCGACTCCCTGTGGAACGGCGGTTCCAGTGACGATCTGGATCACATGGTGAAACACATCGTCAAGCTGTATCCCAAGCGTTCGCTTCTCATTGTGGGATTTTCCCTGAGCGGCAACGTGTTGCTGAAATATCTGGGGGAGGGGAGAACCCTTCCCACAAATATCCACGGCGCTTTTGCCGTCAACCCGCCTGTCAACCTGAAAGTTGCCAGCAAAATACTGTCTAAGAAAAACGGCGGCGGTATTTTTAATAATTATTATATGCACATGATTCACCGTCAATGCGAAGCGCTGGCCGAATGTCATCCTGACGCCTTTCAGCCGCAGAAACAATTCAAGACCATCTGGGACTTTGATGAAGTGTACACCGCTCCCGCCGCCGGGTTTGCCGATGTGGAGGATTATTACGCCAAATGCAGTGCCACCCAGTTCATCGATTCCATCGACATACCAACAGTCATCCTGTGCGCCAAAGACGACCCCTTTGTTCCGCCGAGCGTATTTGACAACATCAAAATGAACCTGCCGATCAACACGATTTTCCCCGAGAAGGGCGGTCACATGGGCTACCTCACCAGCAAAGAGACTCCGTTCGGAGACCATCGCTGGATGGATTATGTGGTGGTCAACTGGGTTGAAAACCCGGAGTAATTTACTTCTCCCCCTTCTGTGAAGTACCCGTTCCGGGCATGAAGGCAACGGTAAAATATCACATACCCGTTCCGGGCATGAAGGCAACGGTAAAATATCACATACCCGTTCCGGGCATGAAGGCAACGGAGGGAATACCACAAGGGCTGGGGGGGGCAGCGGCTCCCCCTTTCGTAAAGTACCCCTGCGGGGCATGAAGGCTAAGAAAGGGATACCACAGGGGCCGGGGGGATTTTACCTTACTTCTTCTTGACCCAGGGCCGGGGGGAGTTTTTGGCTTTGAACTTATCGCCGCCTTTATGCAGGATCTTCTCCGTTCCCCAGTGGATCTCCTTATCCATTTTTTTAAGGAGAGGGATGTGCTTGGAGCAATGAATATACGCCTCTTCGATTTCAACGATCACCCAGCATTCGGCTTTCAGGCCACTTTTTTTAGGGACGCCTTTTGTCAGAGCGTCCCCGAAGAGTTCACTTTTTAAAAGTTTCTGGTCTTTAAAAATCCGGGCCTTGCCGTTCACATGCAGGCCGACGGTGCTGTCGTAAAAATCGATGAAGATCATGCCGATGTGCGGGTTCTCTAGGATATTACCCATACTGGCGAATACGCCGTTGCCCCGGTATTCCGGGTAGGCCAGGGTTTTTTCATTGATGACGCGCACCCAACCGGGTGGCCCTGTGCGGAACGAACTGTCGCATTCGCCCTTGGCGTCGGCGGTGGCGATGAAAACGATTTCTTGACTGGCGAGGAATTCACTCATCGTTGGATTGAGATGATCCAGCATCTGCTTGTTGTAAAAAGCCAGCGCCTTCTTGCCGGTGGCGAGTTCCTTTTGCAGTCGATGCTCCCCCTTGGAACCGGGCAGTTTCATAATGTGGACCTTAATGGATTGCTTGAAATTTCATTCTTCTGACGATTGTATTGTATAGGGAAAACGGGGTTGGATTCGAATTTATCTAAAATAAATTAGGGAGGAGTATAAGTTTAATCTGCTGTGGGTTTCCAATTCGGATACAAGCGTTTTGCTTCTTCCAATTGTTCAGGTGACATTTCTTCTATGACTTGGTTGTAAATTCCCTCAATATATTCAGCTGTGATCCACCTACCCCCAGCAAATTCGCAACAGAAAAATATGTGGTTTCCCTTCGTCTCTTCCATTACCGTCCTAATATTAAAATAGGCTTCTAATAAATCTTTGGGCACTCCCTCAGGGCCATTCAAGTAGCTATCAGCCAACCAAGCTTGTGCTATGCGTGCATCACTATTTTGATTGTAATAGCCACTTTTTCCAAACGCTCCGATTGATTGACCTTCTGCCCAATCTCCCTCCGCCTTTTGAACAGCGACCCTTTTATACCATTTCACAGCTTGTTTGTTAAAGTCATGCCTTAAGTAAGCCCTGTCCGCCGTTCTTTCCCCTATATTGGGGTTCGGGCCAGCACATCCTGAAAAAATAAAAATATTAAAAAATAAAATTAGGCATTTTGTTGATGAAGGAGTCGAGTTCATTTTTTGAAGTACCTAATTAATCGCAGTCGTTATGAAATACAACTTTACCATATCCCAAGAGCTTCCCAAAAAATTAAATGTCCGCATGGACTTCTTATGGGGATATTCAATGATTCGCGGATTTTCAACACTTTTACAATAGCCTCCCTCGCACCAAATCTATAGCCTACTTAACCTATTGTTTTATTGTTGTATAGCCATATAGACTGTGCGATCCTAGATCATATTTCCTATACAAAAAACAGCATTTTATGGGCCTTTATAATGAACCAATTTTTACTATTGCTCCGCTATCGCCTAGCGGCCCTGAAAAATATCCTGTTTCGCCCTGGGCGCGATAATAAAACGCGCCTGGCGGCGATTGGGATCATGGGAACGTTGTTTGTCATCGGCGATTTCATATTTTTCCTGCGCATCATCCGTTATCTGGACGGGCTTCCAATGGAGGTGGGTGAGGTTATGATAGTGCAGATGATGAATGTCATCTTCCTGACTCTGTTCGTCATGGTGTGGTTCTCCAGCCTGATCGTGTCGCTGTCGGTGTTTTATCTTTCCCGTGATCTGGACTTCATGCATTCCACCCCTGTCACGATGGGAGCCTTTATTTTTTCCCGCTTTCAGCAAAGCGTGATGCACAGTTCGTGGATGGTTTTGCTGTTCACGTTGCCCATTTTTTCGGCGTACGGCTATTACTTTGAAGTTCCCTGGGGCTATTATGCCTATCTGCTGTTCAACATTGTTCCCTTTATCATTATTTCCTGTCTGCTTGGCGTTCTGGTGATCATGGCCCTGATGCGGTATTTTCCCACCAAGAAGGCGCATCAGGTATTGTCTTTCCTCGGTATGATTTTTCTGGTCGGGGTGGTGGTGTATTTGCGGTTTCTTTCGCCGGAAAAATTTTTTGGTCAGGAAGTCTCCGATGAACGCATAATACTATTCGTAGAGAGCCTGAAAGTTCCCGACTTTAAATTTCTCCCCACCAGTTGGATATCCTTTGGCCTGACGAGCTGGGTCGATGGCAATGTCAAAATCGCGTTGACGCAATCGTTGTATCTTTATTCTGCGGCGTTGACGGGGATGGCGGTTCTTTGGATCACGGGACGAAAAATATATTTTGACGGCTGGTGTCTGGTTAAAGAAGCCAGCAACGCGCCCGCCGCCTTCACCAAGGAGGAAACAGAATCCCGGTTCTCGATTTGGAAACTATTGCCTGTTTCTCCGATACAACGGACCCTTTTGGCAAAGGATATAAAGATATTCATGAGAGACCCGGAGCAGTGGTCGCAGATCTTCATTCTGTGCGCGTTGGTGTTCGTTTACATATTCAACATCATGAACCTGCCGCTGGAAAATTTTGTATTGAAAAATGTGATATCGGTTTTAAACATCGGTCTGATCGGGTTTGTGTTGTCGGCTTTGATTTCGCGGTTCGCGTATTCAGCCATCAGTCTCGAAGGCAGAAACATCTGGGCGATTTATACCGCGCCGGTGGAAATGAAAAAATTTCTGTGGAGCAAGTTCTGGATGTTTTTTCCGCCCCTGTTATTGATCGCGGAATTTTTGGTGGTCGTTTCGAACTATTTGCTTCAAGTGGATGCCTATGTTATGAATATTTCCATCATCGGGGTATTTTTGATCACCCTGGGACTGGTGGGTTTGGGAATTGGCCTGGGGGCGATGTACCCCTCTTTCAATCATGATAATATTTCTGAAATACCGGCGGGAACCGGGGGCATACTTTTCATGACGCTCAGTTTGGGTTTTATTGGCCTGGTCATTATGCTGGTGGGGCGGCCCATGTATGTCCACTTTAACGAAAAGTTTTTGCTCAAATTCCTGGGCGGAATCGAAGTGCCCATTTGTTACGCGCTCATTATCATTATCTCCCTGACAGTCGCCTACCTGCCCATTCAACGTGGAATCAGCGCCCTTAAAAAAATGGATATTTAAGTTTCTATATTGATGATGGAATTATTTCCCGAATATGAAGATACAGAGAACGCCTCCGGGTCGCCGCTTGCCAACCGCATGCGGCCCAGTGGATGGGAGGGATTTCTCGGTCAGGAACACCTTGTGGGCGAGGGTCGTCCACTTCGGCGATTGATCGAAAAAAATGCCAGTTTTTCGTTTATCCTATGGGGGCCTCCCGGTTCGGGAAAGACCACCATCGCAAGATTGACAGCTCGTTCCACAAAAAGTGAATTTCACGAGATCAGCGCCGTCAATGCCGGAGTGGCCGATATACGCAAAGTGATTGCGACTGCGCAAAAAATGTTGCGAGCGTCGCGCCGCCCGACCATTTTATTTATCGATGAAATTCATCGCTTCAACAAAGCCCAGCAGGATGCGGTGCTTCCCTATGTGGAAGACGGCACCGTCCGGCTCATCGGCTCGACGACGGAAAATCCTTCTCTGGAAGTGATCCCGTCCCTGCGCTCCCGTTGCCAGATTTTTCGGCTGAAATACCTGAGTGAGGGAGATATCCGCGCTATTTTGCAGAAGGCGTTGCAGGATAAAGAAAAAGGACTGGGCAACGAAACGACTCATTTGGAAGAGGATGCGCTGGATTTCATCATCTCTCATGCCAATGGCGATGCGAGACGCGCGCTGAATGTTCTGGAAGCGGCCATGGATTACGCCCAGGGTGAAGGGGAGACGGCTCCGGTCAGCCGGGAAGTGATTGAAGGTATTATTCAGGAAGCGGCGACCCTTTATGACAAGGGAGGCACGGAACATTACGATCATGCCTCGGCTTTCCAGAAAAGCCTGAGAGGGTCAGACGCCGATGCGGCTATATACTGGCTGGCCAAAATGATCGCCGGTGGGGAAGACCCTAAATTCATCGTCCGCCGTTTGATGGTCACAGCAGCAGAGGATGTGGGACTCGCTGACCCGCAAGCCCTGGTGATCGCCAACGCGGCGGCTGAAGCCGTGGACCGGCTGGGAATGCCGGAAGCGCGTATTGCACTGGCGCAGGCGGCCATTTATGTGGCTCTGGCACGTAAAGATAATACTGCGATTGTTGCAATCGATCGGGCTTTGGGAGATATTCAGGGGCAGGGAAAATCGTATCCCGTGCCCGACCATTTGAAAGATTCGCATTATAGCGATGCCAAAAAGTACGGCTACGGAGTGGAGTATAAATATCCGCACGACTATCCGGGGCATCATGTGGAGCAGGAATATCTGCCGGAGGAGTTGCGCGGCAGAAAATACGTCGGCCCGGAGAAGAAAAATAAAACGGGATTTAATACGGATGATGCGAAAAAATGATTGTGAAATTGATGAAGGAAGGAAGGAAGCAATGAGTAAAACGGTCAAGTATGAAGATGTTGAAACGATTTTTGCGGGACGCAAGCGGGGAAACCAGCTGATGCTGAGCGGCGTTAATCTCAACCCGGAAGAAGCGCGGTTGCTGTGGAATTCCCCTAAAATGGAAGAGGTCAACTGGCTGGATCTCGACGACAATGATCTTGGCGACGAGGGTGTTAAAGACTTGGCCGAATGCCAGTATCTGACCAACGTTCAATATTTGAACCTCAACAAAAACGGGGTCGGGGATGCAGGGTTGAAATGCCTGGCGAAATCAAAAGTTCTCGGTAAATTGAAGCGCCTGCATCTTAAAGATAATCCGATTCAGGGAGAGGGAATTGTCGCGTTGTTTGATTCCGAAACTCTGGAAAATCTTGCCACCTTCCAGGTTCACGATGGCTGGACGTGCAAAAAAAGAGAAGGGTGGCGGTATCGACCGCAAGGATAAATAATGAACTCTCCTGAAAAAAACTGCCTGTTATATGTCCATATTTCTATGGAAGACCGCCCCGGAATTCTCGCGGAAGCTCTGCAATCCGTTGTTCGTTGTCAGTGGAACGTGCTGGACATCAAACAATTTGTCTTTAACGGTTTATTGAATCTCTCCATATTTTTGGACGGTAACGATGCCAACGCCATCGAACCGCTCAGAATGGCATTGGGTGAATTTGAAGAGCGGTCGGGTCTTAAAATCAGCATCCATCCGTGGAAAAAAGAGATGTGCCCGGACGAGCCTTATAAACACCGGTCGGTGGTGACGCTATTGGGGGCAAGTATTGGGTCTGATGTTTTGCTGGAGCTTACTCAAACCCTGGCGTCCCGAGACATCAATATTCTTCGCATCGAGCAACTCGATCATAGCGATCAGCATGTGATTGAGTTTGTGATAGGTACCCGACAGACGCATTCCGGCGTCGATGTTCTCGATGCCCTGGTGCTATTCAAGGAGAAGTTTCAGGTCGATCTCGCGGTGCAGGACGATACTTTGTTCCGGCGCAACAAGCGTTTGATCGTTTTTGATGCGGATATGACGTTTCTGCAGTGTGAAGTCATCGATGAAATGGGGAAACTGGCGGGAGTGGGAGCCGAGATGGCTGAGATCACGCAGTTGGCCATGACAGGAGAAATGGATTTTAAAGAAGCGCTGGTGAAACGCGTGAAACTCCTTCGAGGATTGTCCGAAAAACAGCTTGAGGAGTTGTTCGAACGCATCCCATTGACGCCGGGAGCGACGGACCTGGTGACGATTTTGAAATATCTGGGATACAAAATAGCCATCGTCAGCGGCGGATTTCAGTTTTTTATCGACAAGATCCGCGCGAAGTACGGTCTTGATTATGGATTCGCCAACCAGTTGAAGATAGAAAACGGCAAGGTCACTGGCGAACTGGAGGGGGAGGTCATTGATGCTCTGGCCAAGGAACGTATTTTAATTTCCCTGGCGGAAAAGGAAGGGTTTACTCTTAAACAGGTGGTGGCCGTTGGAGATGGTGCCAACGATATTCACATGCTGGCGTGTGCGGGATTGGGGATCGCCTTCAACGCCAAACCGATTGTGCAAAAACATGCCCATGCCAGTATCAATCGATCCAACCTGGAGTTGATCCTTTATTTCCTGGGCTACAATGGGGATGATCTGCAGGAATTGCGTTCTTTCGTCAAACGGAAAGAGTCTCTGCGTTTTCCGGTTTCTTAAAAATCATTGGGAAATTGTGGGAGCAAAGCGGAACCTGGCAAACAGCCAGGCCGAAAGCACGCCGATAGAGTTGAACATCATGTCTATGATTTGAAATTCACGGGTACCCAGAATTCCTTGCATACACTCCAAGCCGATTCCCAGCAAAATAAAAATTACCGCCAAACGGGGATAATATTTTGCAGAGTAAATCCGGGCATACCAAATCATCATAATAAAATATGCTGTAAAATGAGAAAGCACATCGTGTCTGGAGGGGTCGAACCCGGCGGCGGGCGAGTAAGAACCGGGAATCAGTGACATGATAATAATCAGCGCGATGTACAGGCCGCCAAGGATCAATCGCAATTTGTAGTATTTCACCGAGACCATTTTTTATTATTGACGCTGATTTATCATTGCCCAGTTGTTAAGTTGGCGTGAAGACTTCGGAAAAAAACACCGTATGGAAACAACTTTCTGGATACTTTCAAAACTGTTGTGGCAATTGCTGGCGCCGGAGAAAGTTCTTCTGATTCTTTTGTTTCTCGGGGCGACCCTACTCTGGACCCGGAAAAACATCTTGGGCCGTTGGTTGATATCGATCGCCGTTTTAATATTAATGGTCGGTACCCTTCTTCCCATAAGTAGTTTTTTGTTGTGGCCTCTTGAAGAACGATTTTCCCCGCCCTCAGAATTGCCCAAAAATATAGCGGGCATCATTGTGCTGGGAGGACCTGAGAAAGCCGGTGTTACCGCGACACGGGGTCAACCTTCACTCAATGAAGGAGGAGAAAGACTGATCACCTTTGTTGGGCTGGCCCGTCGTTACCCGGAGGCGCGATTGATTTTTGCCGGTGGATCGGGTTCCCTGACATCCCGGGAGTATAAAACCAGCGACACCGCCCGGATGCTTTTCGAGTTGCTCGGTTTGAGTAGAGAGCGCGTTCTGTTTGATGCGAAAGCCCGGAACACTTATGAAAATGCCGTCAACAGCTTCGAGTTGATAGGGCAAAAACCAGAAGGTAACTGGATTCTCATCACATCCGCTTATCATATTCCCAGATCTGTGGGAATATTCAGGAAAATCGGATGGAATGTCATTCCCTACCCGGTGGATTACCAGACAACCGGGCAATTGAGGTTTGACTGGAAATTCGCCAGTCTGCACAATTTTATACAATTTTCCAAAGGTCTGCACGAATGGACCGGCCTGTTTATTTACTGGATGACAGGCAAGACATCGGAACTTTTTCCAAAGCCCTCTCTCTAAATTTCCTTTAGCAATTTTAATTGCCGTTCTGTTTATCTATTTCTTCCAGAAATTCATTGACGGTTCTGACACTGTCTATATCCTTTATGGGTGCGACCATGCCGAGGATACTGAGGCTCAAACAGAAGGGATCGCCTGGGTCGCGGCAAATGATGGCGGCATTTACGTGATTTTCCTTAAACCAGGGGAGTTTTCTAAGGTTCAGCGGCGTTTCAAATGACTCGATTTCCACTGAGAAGCCATAGCGTTGTTCCAGATAGTGGCTCAATTCCGCCACTTCTGCCTCCGATAAAAAATTGTTGGCTCGTTCTATAATCCACCGTATATTCTCCCCGGACGCTTTAAGCTCTGCGTATTTCTCGATTAATTCGCCAAAGGGCAGTAGGGGATGATCTCGCAAATAACAGATCCAGTCGATCCTTATATCTTTTTCATCGTAGTCTTCATTCAATCGCGATGAAGGAATCAGGGTATAAGGACGGTACAGTTTCATTTTGACTTGTCCTGAAAATAGGCAGGAGTGATTTTCGACAACAGAGGGTTTTTTTACAGGATATATTGTAACTGCTAGAAAATGAAAAAGAAAATCAAACCGGAAGGACAGTTTTATTTTTAAATTCCCATCCCCGTCGGGCTCCCTCTTTGGCCAAAGCGTCGGCCGTCAGCGCAGTTTCCACGGGGATGGCTCCTCTTGGGATGTCACCCTGAGCGGAAAGGATGGCGACGATGGAAGCGTGCCAGCCCGTGAGTTTTTCCATGGCGGTGAATCCCGTTTCTTCATCGTAGGTTTCGATCAATTCAATGGTGCTGGATGCGGGTTTGCCACTGGTTGTTCCGTTGCACCGGGTGCGGATGACACAAATATCGCGAATTTTATCCGCCGTGATCTTAGGTTCCAGCAGTGAATGGAAGACCTCTCTCGGAGAAACCGTTGTCCCGTTCACCTGTATGGGGTCTTCTTCGAACAATCCTAATAACTGAAATGCCTTGAATTGATCCCAGTGTCCGGGGTAACGAAGGGTTTTGTTTTCCAGCCGTTTTAATTTCCCGGCAAACGTCCAGGGTGCGGTGGACAATCCACCGGAAGTCACAGCCGCTTCCAGTTGCCCCAGGGGGGAAGGGAAATCCAGCGTTTCCATTTCCGAAAGACAAGGGATGGGCACGACTTCCCCGTTACGGAGAAAATAGGCGTCGCCAAAATACTCGTTTGTGAACCCATTGATATTGAATGTAAGAAGATAATTCCAGGGAGGCTCTGGGTTTTGCGGCAGTCCTCCGTCCCAGATCAACACGTCTTCCGGTTTTTCGACGAACGACATAGCCAGCACACCCATGGAAATGTTGAGCCCCGGTCCCATTCCGCAGTCGGGGGTGATGGTGACGCCTGCCTTTCGGGCAACATCGTCGAGTGCAAGTTGGCCGCGTACGGTATCCGTGTGACCGCCCAAATCGCATAAACTCGAACCGTTTTCAATGGCGATTCGGGTTATGAGCGGATTTAATGGATAGGGCACGGCGCTCAGGGTAGAATGAACTCCTTTAAGAGCCTTTGAAAGTTGAGCAGGGTCTCCGGCATCCAGTCCATGCCCGCTAGCGATGTTGGCACCCAGCAGGGAATTGATCTTTTCGGCCCCAGCCTTTGCGGCTTGAGGATTGATGTCGTAAAGCAGGATTTCTTTTGCGTTTCCAAACCGGCCCATGTCATAAGCGGCGGATAATCCCTGGCGGCCAGAACCAATGACGGCGTAACGGTAACTCATAAAATGATTTTCGTCCGAAATAAAGGTTGCGAGAAGCGTTATACGATGAGAAGTCTGGACAGTTAATTCAGTTGCAATTATATAAGGTCGTTCAGTCCAGCAATACCATGCCGATGTTATTCATGTCCGCACAGGGCTGGTTGGGCGAGACATCTGCCCATCCATTATTAAAAACGGTGCTCTGTACGTCAATGCCACAGCCTTGCAATGTAGGGCGGGCTTTATCGGGATACTTGCAGAAGCTGTCTATGGTGCAGATCTCGCATAAGTCGCAGGCGCGTGAGCACAAACCAAATGCTTTATAAAAACCTTTGGACTTGAAGCTTTCTTCCAAAGTCACCGCGACATCTCTCATGTCCACTTTTGGTATTGCATAGAGCAATAAGGCTCTTTGGTAGTCAACGAGAATTTCACCCAATTCGTCTGAGTTGGGTGAGTGCGGGGGGCAGGTGTGTAGTTTGCCATAATGAGAACAACCATACTGGCATTGAAGTCTGCCCCAGGTACCGATGGCGATGGTCTTTGTCCAAATAACCTTTGCCCGGCTGCATCCGAGAGTTACTGCCTCTTGAATCATTTCTGTATTGCTTTTAACATTCAGTGGTAGTTGCCGAATATTTGATGGTAGTGATTTCATGGTATTATTTTCCAATTCTTAAGTTGTTCCAACGCCCATAGATGATTAAATTTTTCCAGAACTCTGGAGTTTCCGAATTGGTTGCCAGTAAGGATTTGTTCAAATTTAAGCTTGGATTGTAGGGGCCATTATAGATGAGGGAAGGGGGCTTGGGGAGACTTATCAAGGGATAAACGCAACATTGGCATAGGGAACATCGGAAAAATAGAGATGTAACGCGTACTAAAAATATAATATATTGATTAATTTGTAGTTATTTTTACAACATTCTGTCTCATTTTGGGACGATGGGAAAAAATAATTACACTAACCACATGATTGCGATATGAATCTTTCCATAAAAGCGGTGATTTTTGACTGGGCCTGGACTCTGGTGGATCTGGTAGACGAAGATGATAGACGGCCATTTCTGAAAATGTTCGGATTTTTGCAGGGCAGGAAAGTCAGTTTGCCTGATTTTAATGATTGCTACCAAACCTACCGGGATCTTTTTTATAAAATGATCGAGGAATCACGCAAGACGCATCGAGAAGCCTGTTTTGAGCCGGTGTTAAAATATCTTTTGTTGAAATATTCTATCGACATCGCAGGGAAAGCAACGGTTGATGAGATATTGAAAATTTATTATCAGGAAGTTTTTTCCGTTCGTAAAGTGTTTCCTGATGTACTTACAACGTTACAGGGCTTGCAGTCGGCAGGCATGCGATTGGGAATCATCTCCAATACAACAAATCCTCCCTTCATGAAAGATTACGAACGGGTGCAAATGGGATTGGATCCATTTTTCGAATTTTCCATTTATTCGTCGGATGTTCCTTACCGCAAGCCGCACCCGTCCATATTCGAACTGGCGATCAGTTATTTAAAACTGGAACCTAAAGAAATCCTTTTTGTGGGAGACAGTCCCGCGCATGATATTGCCGGAGCCCAGAATGTTGGCATGCAGGCGGCATGGATCAATCGGAATGGGAAAGAGCTTCCCGCAGGAATCCACCCTGAATATGAGGTTCGCACCCTGACAGATCTATTGGAGATCGGATCTGTTAAAGTAACTTCTATAGATTGATAAATTTTGTTGCAACACAAAAACCCATCGAACGTGACCATTGGGTCCAGCCTTAGGCTGGTTGAATTTTTCGAGAAGTTTTAAAAGCTTAAAGGGCATCTATGCACCGATTTTTTACTCAGCCGGAAAATATTTCAGGAGATAAGGTGGTTCTACGCGGGACCGATGTGAGTCATATTCGCACGGTTCTTCGGTTGACCCAGGGGGACCGGATTCAGGTTCTGGATGGGCTTGGGAACCGGTATTTTGTGCAATTGACGGATGTGAAGGCGCAAGAAGTTCATGGCAGGGTGGAGTCGAAGGAAAAATATCAGACCGAGTCTCCTTTAGCCATTCAAATGGGGATGGCGCTTCTTAAAGGTAATAAATTCGACCCGGTTCTCCGTAAAGCCGTGGAACTGGGAGTTCATATCGTTGCTCCTTTGAGAACGGACCGCTGTATTGTCAAAGTGGATCGGACAGACGCTAAAAAAAAAGTAGCGCGTTGGCAACGGATCGCTGAGGAGGCGGCCAAACAGTCGGGCCGCAGTCACCTGCCCGCTGTTTCCCCGGATATTCTGACCGTTGAAGGTTTCTGCCGGGAAAACCAGAATGCTGAAATCAAACTGATCTTCTGGGAAGAGGAAGAAGCGCACCGCCTGGCGGATGTTTCGCCGCAAACCTCTCCACGTTCGCTCGCGTTTCTGACCGGGCCTGAAGGCGGTTTTACCGAATCGGAAATTCAAACCGCCCACCAGTACGGATTTCGACCCATCACGTTGGGGCCCCGTGTTTTGCGTGCGGAAACCGCTCCGATCGTGGTCCTGTCTCTTTTGCAAAGCCGCTGGGGGGATTTATGAATTTCATTCGTACGGCGGGGTTAAAATGGGGTTTTTTCTTTTACCCATAAATGTTAGATTTGGCATAACTATATTTAATTGATTGGAAGATGCATTCATGGCTTATCAATGCAAACTTGATATTTTCGAAGGGCCGTTGGATCTGCTCCTGCATCTGCTCAAAGAGCAGAAAATGGATATTAATGATATCCCCATTAAAGAAATAACGCGGCAGTATATGGATACCATTGACCTGATGCAGGATCTGGACCTTGAAATCGCCGGTGAGTATCTGGTCATGGCAGCGGAGCTGACACGCATCAAATCCAAATGTCTGTTGCCGGTTCAGGAGCAGGGACTGGAGGAGGGAGAAGAAGGGCAGGACCCGAGAGCGGACTTGATGCGCCGCCTGCTGGAATATCAGCGATATAAAGATGCGGCGTTTGAGTTGCGAGCGCGGGAATATGATCGCCAGCAGATATTTGTGCGCAGAGGGGATATCTCCATTGATGAAGGGAACGGGGAGGAAATTCTTGTGGAAGCCTCAGCCTTTGATCTTTTAAATGCCTTTCAAAAAATTTTAAAGAGCAAAGAGTTCAAAAAAGATTACGAAGTCAAGATTTCCACTTTCTCGGTTGCGGACCGGTTGATCTATATTCTGGAGATATTGAACGCGGCGGAAACCGTTACCTTCGATTCGCTGTTCACGGTTCTAAATACCCGGCAGGAAGTGATCGTGACTTTTTTGGCCCTTTTGGAACTGATGCGGTTAAAACTTCTCCGTATTCAGCAAGTCAATCAATTCGACCCTATTCGCATCTACCGATCCTCTGACCGTGAAGCTCAAGATGAAGCTCTTCAACACTACCTTACCTCAAGCGATGAGACATCTTCGTTGCCAGAATAAAATAGATTTTCCTGCCTCTGATAAACTTTAAAGACAGGGCATTGAACCTATGGGAATCGGTGACGGAACCAAACCCCCTGACACCGATAAGGACCGTCAGATAATAAATTACTTTTATAAATGATTGGCTGAATGTCCAGGATGAAAAAATTGAATCAAAAACCCGCCTCCCTCTTTTCGAATATTTTAGTATTCCTTGCCAGCTTGGTTATTCTTATATTCGTAATGGAATTGATTTTCCCCCATGTATTGCACAAGCTTCCCTTATCTATTTATGTAGGATTGGATGACGGCTATAAAGTTTTGGGACAATCCACGAAAAAATCCGTGATCCCCGAGAATTATATCGCCATTGTAGGAGACTCCCATGCGCTGGGGCAGGGGGACTGGTATCTGCAGGCCGTTCGCAAGCATAAGCTCAGCCAGGGGGATTATCACTCGGCCCATGTTCTCTATAACCGTACCGGGAGGGATATCATTTCTTATGGAGCCCTGGGTTCCGGCAGTTTACGTGGTCTGGTGTCTCAGCCTATAGCTCACTTTAGGCATATCAATTCTCTGCGCGCTTTCGAATTAAAAGACCCTGAAATGATTCTGGTGTATTTTTTTGAGGGCAATGATTTGAACGACAACATGATTGATCTTCAAGGCAAATATAAAGACATCATTGACCCGGATAAGTTTTATGACCCTGAATATTTTAAAACCTTCATTCAAAAATCGGTTTTGGAGGTGGACCCCTTATATAATGCTGAAGGTCCGTTGAAAAATTTTCTATTCACCCGGTTTCTCATAGAAAGCGTTGGTGATAATGTCGTCAATGAAGTCAAAAGAGGTTTTAAAAAGCTCAAGCGGGCTATCAACAAAAAGGTCGATGAGATAAAGGAGGATGATTCGCAGAAGCCGGAGCCGGTGCACTACGACACCGCCTTAATCGATGGCAAGGAGTTTCCCATTCCAATTAATACCCAGCACCCTGCCATGACATTGACCGCCGAGCAAACAAAACAAGCCATTTATATATTTGAGCAGTCGTTATTGTTTTTAGCGGATTATTTTAAAAACTCGTCTATTGCCGTTGTTTACATTCCCGCTCCTTTATCCTCCTATCAATGGGTATCCCCTACAGTTACCATTCCGACGGGAAAAGGCATTGTCACCGTTGAGTCTGGTTCCATCCATGCAAGAAGCCAGGAAATCTGCCTTAAAGTTCAAGATGTTTCCAGAAAGCAGAACTTTAAGTTTGCGGACACAAGAAATTTTTTTAGAAAAGCCGCAGCCAAAGAACCCATTCATGGGCCCAGGGACTGGTTGCACCCAAACGAATCGGGGTACCGCGCCCTGGCTGAAGGGGTTATTTCGGCTTTTTTTGATGGCGAAAAACCTTCGGAGTTCATGCAATGCGAGGGTTAATATTAAAGTTCTAAGTAAGTGATATGAGTCACTTTTATCCATGAGTTTAAAGTTAATTTTACTTACTTAATTGCATGGAAATACATGTGTCGGTTGGATTCTCTTGATTTTCTATAAATGGAGAGATGACCTCTAGGTTCATTTTTAATTGAGGAATCGAAGGGCGTCAGGACTTGGTTAGATATTTACTTTGGATTGTATTTCTTTTCCAACAGGAAAGCTCTTTGTAAGTTGAAAACTCAGGTTTCTTAACTCAAAGCGAAATTTCATATTCATAGCTGACTTTCGGAAAGCATTCCAGTTGAGAAAACGGACTGCAATTGAATACCTTAACATCGGTATTCGACAAAGTCTGCGCTCCAAACTCCAGCATCTTTTTCATTCTTGGAAACTCTGTGGTTTCATGATTTTTCGAATGATAATCGTGTCCGAAAAAATGCGTGTTTGGCCCCTCATTTTTCAAGTCCAATCCTAAATAAAAGATTTCTTTGAACCCCATATAAACTGCGATCTGTAAGGCTACGTATGCGATCGTGTAGCCTGAGTAGATGCCTTTTTCCAGGTCCCAGCTGAAATCCTCGGCTCCCAAAAGTTTAATGGGTGTTCCCCACGGGCGTCCCTTCTTTGGTAAAGGGTTTCATTACGTACTCATTGGCCCCCGCTTCCAAAGCTTTGATCACTTGAGACATTTCTGTTTCCGTCGTCACCATCATGAGACGAACATCCTTGTAGGTATCGTCCTTTCTCAGTGCGCATACGAATTCATAGCCGTTCATCTCAGGCATATTCCAATCCACCAGAGCGAAGTCAATTTTGTCATGAGACTTCATTTGGTTCAGGGCATCTACGCCATTCTCAGCACTCACCACCTCAAATCCAAGTTCTTTGAGAATGTTTCCAAGAATGAGACGAATGGCCCTTGAATCATCAATAACCATTGCAAGCACGATAAAACCTCCTTAATTTTTTATTTTGTAACGTGAAAAAAAAAGAACAACTATTTTTGGAAATAATGTGTTGATGTAAATCTTTTATTCTGTTGGAATCGGAAATCTTTATAGCCGCTTGATTCCAATTAGATTATATATTTCAATGATATTGTTAGCATAAGGTAGTTGTAATTAATATTCAATGTAAAAAGTAAGGATTTTTGATTTTTTTTCGGAATGGGGATAAATAGGGTAAAACGGAGGGTAAAGCGGGTAGAAAAAAACCCGTTTCAGGATCGAAACGGGTTTTTAAAATGTGTGATAAAACGGGTTTTGGTACTGGTCGGAATGATTATCTATAAACCCGTGCCACCTTTATTTTTTTAGGGAATAAATTTTGGTCGCTCAGTTCACTCAGAGTTTTCGTCCAAACCTTGTTCCAAGTCGCCCATAAATAAACTGACATTTCCTTTAGTCAACTCTGCAGTTTTGGCCTTGCGAGCCCGGATTTCTTCTAATTCTTCTTTTCCTTCAGGCGTCAAGCCCCATGGCGTAACCACGCCTGATTTTTTTGCGTCTTTAATTGCCTGCGTGATTTTTACTATTTTTGAACCGTCCAAATCCCGAATCGACAACAGAGCATCTTCGTGGCCATCATAGGCGCAAAAAGCCATAGTGTAGCAATTGGTATTAGCCCGAATCATTTTCAGGGTAATATTGGCAAAATGGCAATGAACGCCAATAAGAATACAGCCTTCGATTTTGTTATGCTGAACGGTCAGATTGGGGTGGCAAGGATTGATAACCGCTTCAGGATCAATTTTTGGGTAGATCGGCCGGTAATCAGGCATCGGGATGACATTCATTCCCGGAACCTCTCTGACCAGATCCATGATCAACTCGGATTTATGGATCGCTTCATCGTTCCACGCCCACAAGATCATGGGGCCTGGGAAAAGAGTGGGATTTTTCCGTGTTAAAATCTGGATTGCGGCGATTTCAATTGCTTTGTCCTCCAGGACGTGTTCCCCTTCAACCAGTTGGTAGCCGGAATCCATTTCAGGTTGAAAGATACCTTCTGATGCCGCGGAAGGGGGTAATAATCCAATCGGTCCTAGTTTTAATTTACCCATCCTTAGAAAACCTCCATTAATACAACTTTTATTTAGAGATAAGATTTGACGTCCAAACCCTTAAGGAAAGGACAATTATTTAATTGTATCAAACTTTTTGTTTCGGTCTTTTAAATACTACTCTGCATAAGAGTAATTTCTAAAAAATCCATGCTTTGACTAGGATACTTTATTATCAATTGTGAACCCTGTCAATAAATATGTTCTTTTAACCAGGTAAGGGGCTTCTATGGTAAAAAAGCCTATATTTATCAGTCCTTTTTCAGAGGAAAACCGTGGTGTTCCCCCCATGCAAACGGATCCTCATACCAGGAGCGCAAAATAGAAGTTTGTGGTTCGGTGAATTCTCCGGTTTTCGCTCCATAATTGATCAGGTTTTCAAATGTCAGTAGAGAGTGTAACTGGCAGCTGGATTTTTTAAACTGGTCTGCAGTCTCCTGGAATCCATAATTGAAAATGCAAAAACAATGTTCCACTTTTCCTCCCAATTGGCGAATGGCCTCAACGGCATTGAGAACGCTACCGCCTGTGGATACAAGGTCTTCGATGACAATCACATGCTGTCCTTTTTTGAAGGTTCCTTCGACTTGATTTTGCATTCCGTGTTTTTTGGCCGTGGGTCGAACGTATATTAAAGGTGCATGAATCAAGTTGGCCAGGGTTGTCGCGGGGGGGATGCCTGCCGTGGCGGTTCCGGCAACCACATCGACCGCAATGTTTCTTTCAATAAGCAGGCTTTGAATTCCTTTGGCGATCAGAAGGCGGTGGTCTGCATTTCCCAGGAACAGGCGGTTATCATTGTAAACGGGCATTCGATACCCTGACGCCCAAGTAAAAGGTTGCTCGGTGTTGATTCGTATAGCTCCTATTTTAAGGGCAATAGCGGCTAACTGTTCAGATGTCGTCATTGATTCGGTCATGAGTTTTGATTAAAATTGCCGATGAATGTGGTTTATGAAATTATCACCGATTCCTTCTGTTCCAATCCCACGCAGGGTGAGCGTGAATAAGAACTTGTTTTCTCTTTTATTGACTGATCCGGCGATAATATCTCTACTAATAAAGTCGACACCAAAACCCCAGCATTTGCAGGGGTTATCGTACAGAATGCTCACATCATTTTCACGAAATGTTTCTGTCAATTCGTCATACCTTGTGGTGGCCTGTAACAGCCAACCCTTTTTTGGGGCCCAATACAGGGAACCCAGAAGAAAAGTTGATTGATCGCGAATAAACCTTCTTTCAACGAATAAAGATACCTGATCCAGAGGCTTGATTCCAAACTCAAAATTGGAAGTTTGGATTTGACCTTTGGAAATATCATAGGTTGCGGCCGTATTAAACATGAAAGCATCAGAAAGCCGGCTGTCGAGGTCAAATCTGATATCGGAAAAAGGTTTAGTATTAACTCCCGGAGTGGTCGATCGAGTTTCTTTTTTTAAGTCATAACTCTGGCTGACATCAAATCGCAATATTTCATGTGACTGGGAATCTTCATTATTACTGCCCGATTTTTTTAAAAGCCTTTGGGTCAGGGAATAGGTAAATTTACTGGTAGATTCAACTGAGTCAATGGCATCTATCACTCTGATTTTATTTCGATCTTTCTCATCCAGATTGGGTATGAAATCGTAGGAAATCCTGGGCTCTATGAGGTGCTTAATTTTGGTTTGATTATCTCCCTTAGAGATAAAGATTTTGTTAATTTTTGGTCCCGCAAGAGCAGCGTTGATATCAAATAATTCACGGGTAAAGGAATCTGCCCTCTGGTTGTTGAGGCCATTGGGTTGCAAACCCTGACTGTACACGGTTTCCCGCAAGCCAACGGTTGGAGTGAATGCCAACCACGGTGCGATTGGGATCGGGAGGGATAATTGAGGATGAAAATCAAACCGATGCACTTGAAAATTGTCATCCACAACGGGACTTGAATTCAAATCTAAAAGAAAAGAGGTAAAACTCGTCTCCTGGTTGAACAAAAACGGGCTTTTGCCGAGCGGCTGACGTTGATGCTGGTAGGTGATCTCTGGCAACTGACCGAAGGTGTCATCGTTGCTGTCTTGTTTACTTTCACGAAAGCGTGTGAGGATATTCAGCGTGCTTTTAAACCAGTTTTTATTATAGGAAGCAAAGGAATCTGTACTGCGCCGGGTCCTCAGGCTGGTGTTATTTGCGAATGTTTTATTGAAACTGTTATCACTTTCCAGGTCGAGATTGGCTTTAAAACGAGAATTTTTTGGCAGGACCTGATCATGATTCCAGTCAACTTTGTAGAATGTTCCCCCGGTCGTATCATCATTCAAAAATGTTCCATTGAATTTTCCTTCGGTATTTTTGCTGGGGGTGTATCGATATTCCAGACTGGGCTGGATGCCTCGTTTTTGAAGGTACCGGACCCCAATGGTGGCATCCGAGTACTCATTGATGGCCCAATAATAGATCTGGTTAAAGGTGAAACCATCGGTGTTGCTGGTCCCAAACTTGGGCATCAAAAAACCGCTTTTGCGCTCCCGGTTGATGGAAAGATATCCTATGGGAAGATAAAGTATGGGGACATTCCTTACTTTAAAAACCCCTCGGGTGAATAAGGCCCGATCTTCCTGAATGATATCCATATCCTTCGATTGAAACGACCAGTCTGGAATGATCCCCTGGCAAGTGGTTAGATAAGAGTCCTTTAACTTGTAATGAACGGGCGAGAATCTTTTGATCTCTTTGCCTGTAAAATAATAAGTGACAGGAATTCCTGTTTCATCCACCGATTTGATTTTCCCAATGACCCCGTAGGCTTTTCCTCTTTGGCTGTTCATATTGAACAGGCTGCGCTCTGATTTGATGACGGTGCCATCGGTGGAAGTTAACACCACGTTCCCTTTGGCTTCTCCAACTCCGGTTTTATTATTTATTTTTACGGTATCTGCACGAAGAACGCGATCTTCAAACCGGATCACGACATTGCCCCAGGCCCTGACCGAATCTTCTTTGCCCTCCTGGACCATATGATCGGCACTGATCTTAACCTCATCTCCTCCTTTGGGGGCGAAATCAGAATCGGACTTGGTCTGGGCAAAACCCTCGTTGGCAGGTATCACCGCCATCCAAAATAACAGGACTATTCTAAACAATAGTATCATTTGTCAGGAATTGTTTGGCTTCAGAAACGGTGAAGATGGAGCCGGTAATGCAAATGAGGTCATTATGGCCTGCGTATTTTTTTGCTGTCTGCAAAGCGTAGGGAATATCATTAATAATTTCAATTTGTTTTTGATTGCCTTGTATGCAATTTATTAATTGTTTTGGGTCCATGGATCGCTTCTGGTTGGGTTTTACCAGAATAATGTGATCCGCAATTTTTGAAAAAATCTCCAACATTTCATCGACAGGTTTGTCTTCCATCATTCCCACGACCAAAATGCAGCGTTGAAACTGGAAAAAATCACGCAATGTTTGCGTCAATTTTATGACCCCGTCAGGATTATGTGCGCAATCCATTACAATCGTGGGATGCCGGGAAATGACTTCCATGCGTCCTTCCCACCGAGTAGACTCCAGGCCTTTTCGAAGGGTGGTAGCATTCATGGGGATTCCCTGTGAGCGGAGTTCGAGGCATGCGGCCAGTGCCAGGCCTGCGTTTGTCGCCTGATGGCTGCCCAGGAGAGGAACCACAACATCCTCTAAATGAATATCTCCCAAGGCAAAATCGATGGTTTGGCTTCCTGGAAAAATCGTTTTCAGTTCAACTTTAAAATCGTTTCCTAACCGCTTGATAGAGGCGGATCTTTCCAGAGCGACATTTTTTACGACATCAAATGCCGCTTCATCTTCTATATGAGCAATTACCGTACCGAAATCATTGATTATGCAGGCCTTTTCGTAGGCAATCTGTTTCAGGGTGGTTCCCAGATACTGGGTGTGGTCCAATCCGATGGAGGTGATAATGGAAACTTTCGCATGGCAAACATTGGTTGCGTCCAACCGGCCCCCCAAACCCACTTCAATGACGTTCCATTCGGTTTTTGCCTCAAAAAAATACACAAATGCCATTACGGTAGCGAATTCAAAAAAAGTGATGGGGAGTTTCAGGTCCTCAACCGCTTGCCTGACTCGAAAAATCAGCTCTGTAAGTTCGGTTTCTGAGATTGGGATGCGGTCGATCTGGATTCTTTCCTGAAAGTGAAGGAGGTGAGGTGAGGTGTACAGACCTACTTTAAATCCCGAGGATCTTAAAATAGATTCCACGAAAGCGGAGGTGGAACCTTTGCCATTGGTCCCGGCAATATGAACCGTCGGGACTTTTAAGTGCGGGTTGCCAAAGTGGTCAAGCAACCGGCGGGTGTTCTCCAGACCCAGTTTGATGGCTCCAGGGTTGAGGCCGTACAGATAATCCAGGGCTTTCGGGAGCGGGGCGGATGATGACATTTTACAATGCAAACCAGATGGGTGGAGAAGTGGTTGGACTCGTTGGAACTAATTTGGCAATTGGTAAAAACTAAGGTGTAAAATGACAATTGGGTTCCCTTGACACGAATAAAATCTGGCACTGCGAATTCATGTCAGGTCTCTAAAATATACCGTGTTTTTTCCGGTGGGCAGAATATATTTTCAGGCGTTCACTTTAATGAATCAAGATCAAAACCCATCCATTCCCTTGTTGTCATTTTCTCTTCCATTAACTCTAAGACCTTGGGAGGAAAATTTCCGTGCGGAAAAGGCTTTCCCGATGCTCCGGGTTGAGGGTCATCAGTTGGTTGAGGGGTACTATGGCGTGAAGATAGAAGATGAAAGCATGGCTCCCGTATTGCGTCCGGGAATGGTCGCGGTTTTTTCTCAAAGCGATAGCCGCGAGTCAGCCCTTAGAGATATTTTCTCTATTGGGCGTAAAGGCGAGCTTCCCGTGGTGCGGAAGGTGGTTAAGAATGAAATTCGTCCCGATGGAAAAGCTGATTCTGGAAAGGGGAGGGTGAGAAAAAGTTTCATGACGCCCACCCCTCTCCACATTCCAAAGAGCCGGATTTCTCCGATCGCGGAATCCACTCACCAAATGATTTATTTTAAAAAGCTTGCTGAAGCGGAAGCTTTGACCCTTGTTCCTGTTGGGGATTTACTCTGGATGCATCCGCTGGTGTTGATATTGCCGGGTGAAAATATTTTATAAAAGGAAAAACCATGACTCTAATTAATGAAATCGTACCGGGAATATTTACCTGGTCAGAGTTTTCAGACGAAAAACAACTAAACTTTAATGGCTACTATATTGCCCGCAATGGGGAGTCTGTCCTCATTGACCCACCTGCGTTTGATGATTCGGGGATGGAGGAACTGCAAGCCCTTTTGGCAAAGCATAGCGATTGTCCTCTGAAGGCAATTTTACTGACCAATGTGCATCATGACCGGACGAGCCGTGAGCTCAAGGAAAAATTTTTGGTTCCTGTTCATATCCATGAAAAGGATGCGAGGCTTCTTGAGTTTCCGCCGGACAAGACCTTTGTGGATGGCGAAGTCGGGTTCTGTGGATTGCAGGTAATTCACCTGAACGATCAGAAATCTCCCGGCGAATCCGCCTTCCTGCTTCCCGACAGCGCAGTTTTAATAGTAGGGGATGCGTTGATCGGAAAAGTTCCTGGAAAAGTCGATTTACTGCCTCCGGAAAAATATAAGAATATTCAGCTGGCAAAAGAGGGGCTTCGGGTTCTACTGGATCGGGATTTTGAGACGCTTCTGGTGGGCGATGGGGATTGCATTCTCAAAAACGCCAAAAAAGTGGTTGAGGATTTTCTGCAAGGATGAAATTTGCGGGTCTTTCAGAGGCAGATGAATTTTATGCCTCGGTGATTTTCGATAAATCCCTCCAACTGGAAATGCCTGCTGGGACCCAATCCAGCTTTTTAAAAGATTCATCATTTACGGGACAAAACCGGACCAGCTTGATGTACTCAACGGTCTCGATAATCTTTTGAAGTTCTTCACCGGACGTTTCATGAATGTTTTTGAAATTATCATCGGTCCGACTCCATTCCCATGGGGTCGTGGCGGCGGACAGATAAACATTTCCAAAATGAGAATTATTTTTTTCTTTGAGCAGGTTGTCCGTATATCGGGGTAAATCTATTCCCTTTAGAATAAGCGAGAAACCAAGGTAGTGCCCCCACCAGAACATGGTCCGGAAAGTAAACATTTCTGTTTTGGTGAACATCTGGGGAATATCCAGGGACAGGTAGGGGAAGCCTTTGTGGTTTTCTCCACGGGTCAACTGGATTTTTTCCAGTTTGGTTTCCGGGGGGAAAGGTATTTTACTCTGGGCAAGTTCTAGAATCATCGCATCTCCGAGAGCATTCAAATACTGCTCCGCTTTTTTCATGATTCCCGGTTTACGCAGAAAAACTTCCACATGATTGATCAATTTTATTTCATGGGAAGACCAGTGAGAACTTTTTTCAATTTCATTTTCCATATAAGAGCCTGTGCTTAACATTGAGTGAGTTTTGAGGAAACGGTAATGAATGGGGGAAACCAAATTACCACGTCAGGACGGGGAAGAAAAACTTTATTTGAGGCGGCGGTTTTTTTTCTATTTTCCAGCTCTTCCTTTTGCCGGTTCAGAGTGTAGCGGTTAATGTGGTTTTCAAATTCAGGGTCCAGGTTACTAAATTGACCCCGGCATAAGTTTGATTCTGTGATTTCCAGAATTTGAACTTTTCCAAAAATTTTAAGGGTATTATCGGGAAGGTAAAGGTGAAATGAATAAAATCTTCCAGGTCTAAAATCGCTGTTTTTGCAACAGAATCCCCCTGAGCTGATATCAATAACAGATACATGCTTATTATCCAGGGTCAGGTCAACGGGCTCGCCTGATGACGGGACAACTCGATAGTATTGGCGTATCTCCTCGGGACTTTTAAAGAGTACTTTGGGAGTATCGCTCTTATTGTGTGATTTTTTCCAAAACAAATTCCACTCTCCTGTTCAAGGCCCTGCCTTCTGCCGTGTCATTGGGATGCAAGGGAAACGTGTCTGCATAGCCGGTTGCTGTCAATCGAATGGGGTCCAACCCCTTGTCCACAAAAAATCTAAGCACCGCTGTTGCCCGTGTTGCTGAAAGTTCCCAGTTTGTTGGGAACTTCTCCGTTGTAACAGAATCATCATCCGTATGACCCTGAATATGAATTTTATAATTGGGGTATTTTTTAAAAATTGCCGCTGTTTCTGTAAGTATGGGCCAGCCTTGTTTCTCTAAAACTGCAGAAGCTGGCTGGAAAAGAGTCTTGCCTGGTATCCGTATAATTATTTTTGATTTATTTTCTGTAATACCAAGATTGTTTTCATCTGTCGCGAAATCTTTCATATCATTTAGAATATTATTTGACTTGAATCCGGAAAAATTCTGTAAGGCGGTTGTTATTTTCGTACTCTCAATCAATTCAATCAGACCCAGGTTTTTATCAGATTCTTCCAGAATCGCATCCTTGAATTTGCCAAGGTTCTGAGCCGCTATGGAATAATAGAGGATGAAAAATGTCAGGAGCAGGGTGGCCATGTCCGAGTAGGTAATAATCCACGCAGGCCCTTCGCCCTCATCCATTGATTCTCCGGAAAAATGTTTTTTTCGGTCTTTTTGTCTGCGGAGAACTTTGGTTTTCCCCCTCCATTCTTCTTCAACTTTATTAATTTTATCGGCTAGTTTTTTATTGAAAAGTTTTTTATTGTTCTCAAGTTCAAGTTCCAGGTTTCCTTTTTCAGCTTTGTAAAATGCAAGTTGATCTTCCAATTCCTGGTTAACTTCAGGTCTATTATTTATCCTGTCGGATTGGAGTTCCTGATACTCCGCTAAAATCTCCTTTTTCTCTTCAAGAAGTTTTTTATATTTTTTCTGGAAGTGCTGGTATTCCACCTCCATTTCCGCGAGTTGTTTTTTTAATAGGGCGGTTTTTTCAGAATTTCCCTGGAGTCTTTGTATTTCCTCTAATAACCGATCTATTTCTTTGGCTGAATTTTCTCGTTTTTCTTTCTCAGCCCTTAATTTATCGGTGAGAATGGAATTTTTCTGCCTCAGCGCTAAAATACCTTTAGAAAGTTTGATCTCTTTGAGTGAGTTTGGCGTTGAGTCTACAATTGATTTTGACTGCGACCCCTCGATAGGGACAGAAGAAGCATTCCGAATCGATTTGTCCTTTTCAGCAATTTCCTGTTTTAAATTGGATATTTTCTTTCTGCTGACTTCAATGACTTGTTGGACCTTGTTCTCATGTTGGGTCCTCTCGATATCTCTCTTTTTCAACTCCAGGGATTTGACCCTGAGTTGTTCTTTTAACATTCCTATTTGATTAGAAGTTGTCATTGTAAGAGAAACTTTGTTCGTTATTTAACTTTTTGAATGTTCAACGCGAATTTTTTATTCAACATCTTCTGGTGCATTGGTCGACGAAGCGACTCTGGAATATACGATGATAGCTTTTCATAAACCAGCAAGGGGTTATTGTCCTGCAAAATAGAAATGGCTCCTTCAAAAATAATTTCCAGATTAATCACCTCCACCATTGTCCTTGCCCGCAGTTTTCCCGCAATCGGATTGAAAATCATAGTCGAAAGAACCATCCCGTAAAAAGTGGTCAACAGAGCGACTGCCATTGAAGGACCGACACTGTCTGGATCGGATAATTGGGTCAGCATTTGGATCAAACCGATCAAGGTTCCCAGCATGCCGAACGCGGGGGAATAGGTGGCCATTTTTTTGAAAACATCCTGAATAATAAAATGCCGTTGTTTCATGGATTCGATTTCAATATTCAATGTATCCCGCATCATTTCTTCCTTGGTGCCATCGGCGATGAGATTGCATACCTTTTTCAAAAAATCGGATTGAACATCCAAACGGCTCAAAGAAACAATGCCCGATCGGCGAGTGAGACTACATAAATCGACCATGGTGGACACCATGTCGTTGGGGTCATGGTTTTTTTCCGAAAATACGAAAAGTGCCGCTTTATAGGCCGAAAAAACGTCTTTCATTTGGAATGTGATCAGGGTGGCGGCAACGGTTCCGCCAAATACGATCATGATTCCTGGTCCATTGATAAAAATATCAAAACCGCTGCCCATATAAATGGCAGTGATAATTAGTGAAACACCTGAAATGATTCCTATAAAGGAGGCAATATCCAAAGAGCACCTGTCATTCGTATAGTTACATTTATGGTTTATTTAAATTTAACATATTGAGAGATAAATCGCAATAAAATCAATATTTTATAAGGGAATGCTTGAGAATAAAGCAAATCTTGGACCAAATTTTAGAGGATTTTGGAGCGAATGAAATTTGGCCAATACCCTCGGTAAATCAAAGGAATTGAATCTTAAATTTTGATGAGTTTAAGTACACTGAGGAGGGAGATCTTACTAAGTGGGCAATTTTGTCCATAACAGGTTCCCATTTTGGGCAGGTTTCAGGGCAGATTTTTATCGTAGAGGTGACAGTGGACCTGGTGATCGTTTCCAATTTGGAGGTGTTTTGGCTCTTCCGTACGGCAACGGTCCATCACTTCGGGACAGCGGGGATGAAAGTGACAGCCGGAAGGGGGATTGAGAGGCGAGGGAACATCGCCGCCCAACACGGTCCGATGGCTTCGGTCCCTGGGGTTCAATGACGGTTTCGCAGATAGTAAAGCCCGAGTGTATGGGTGGGCAGGTTCCTTGTTTAGTACCGAAGTCGGAGCAACTTCCACCAATCGGCCGAGATACATCACCGCCGTACGGTGGGAGAGGTGTTTGACCACGTTTAAGTCGTGGGATATAAAAAGCATGGAAATGCCGGTTTCTTCCTGAAGATCCTGTAACAGGTTGATGATCTGTGCCTGTATGGAAACATCAAGCGCTGAAACGGGTTCATCGCACACGATATAGTCAGGATTCAGGGCAATGGCGCGTGCGATGCCGATTCTCTGTCTTTGTCCTCCTGAGAATTCGTGCGGGTAGCGTTTCATGTATCGGGGAGACAGGCCCACCTGCTCCATCACGGCTTTGATCTGGTCATTCTGATTTTTCTTAGTGGCCGTCCCGTGAATCAGCATGGCCTCGCCGATGATTCGTTCAACGGTGAATCTTGGATTGAGGGAACTGTAGGGGTCCTGAAAAATTATCTGCATTCGTGGCCGCAGTTGAGCCATTTGTTTCTTGTTCAATTGAAAAATATCGGTTCCTTCGAACAACACTTGACCCGCTGTCTTTTCAATAAGGCGGATGGACATCCGACCCACGGTGGTTTTACCACATCCTGATTCTCCGACCAACCCTAGCGTCTCTTTGTGTCCGATGTGCAGGGAAACATTTTCAACCGCTTTGACATGACCCACCACGCGCGAGAGCAACCCTCCATAGACGGGGAAATATTTTTTCAGGGATTTGATTTCGATCAAAGGTTTCATGACGATTCCTCTGGAGGACTCCCATAGAGCCAACAAGCGGCTTTGTGGTTTTTGGAGTCTGAAACTGCAAATTCAGGAGGCAATAGTTTTTTGCAATGCGGCATGACCTGCGGACACCGGGGGTGAAAAGCACAGCCTTCAGGAATATAAGCCGGGTGGGGCACCGTCCCTGGTATGGCTTCCAGCCGGTGTCCGGGTTCGCCCTTAGGCAGAGAGTTCAACAGCCCCTGGGTGTAAGGATGGGCGGGCGATTCGAATATCTCTTCAACGGATGCCTTTTCTACGACTTTACCCGCATACATGACGGCAACGTGGTCGGCGTACTGCGCGACGATACCAAGATTATGAGTGATCAATAGAATGGCCATGTCCGTTTTCTGGCGCAGGTCTTCGAGCAGTTCGAGAATCTGTGCCTGCACGGTTGCGTCGAGGGCTGTGGTGGGTTCGTCCGCGATCAACAGCTTGGGTTTGCAGGCGATGGCCATGGCGATCATGACTCGCTGCTTCATTCCTCCCGAAAGCTCGTGAGGGTATTGGTCAATGCGTTGTTCGGGGGAGGGGAGACCAACTTTTTTTAATGTTTCCAAAGTGAGCGCCCGCGCTTCTTCGGAGTTCTTATTTTGATGAAGCGTGATGGGTTCCGCCACCTGGTCGCCGATGGTGAAGATCGGGTTGAGCGAAGTCATCGGTTCCTGAAAGATCATGCTGATGTCGTTGCCGCGAATTTTCTCCATCGCCTCTTCGGGCAATTTCAGCAGGTCAGAATCTTCAAATAGAATTTTGCCGGATTCGTATTTTCCCGGCGGGGTGGCAATGAGTTGCAATGCACTGAGAGCGGTCACCGACTTTCCGCATCCCGATTCACCGACCAGGGCCAGGGTTTTCCCCCGATCCACTTCCAGGGTGACATTGCGCACAGCCTCAACCACACCCTCTTCGGTATGGAATTGAACAGTCAGGTTTTCAATGCGAAGTAAGGGATTCAGCGGAGACTCTCTCAAGGAAGAGTTTTTATTGAAACGGGTTGTAGCGGGTGAATGACAGGCTCATGATCCTCATTGCTCAATGCTTGTGATCTTCAGGCTCTTCAATGATGTCTTCATAACGGTAGCCATCGTCCTCGTCGATATCGTAGCGGTTGAGACGGGAGTTTACTTTTTCCGACCAGGCGTCGATGCCGCCTTCCAGGCATTTTACATTGGTGAATCCTTTTTGGCGCAGCCATTTCAAAAAACTGGGGCTGCGGTCCTGCTTCCAGTCAATCAGCACAATTTCCTTATCTTTACCGAAGGAATTGATGAGAGTCTCAGCGTTTTCGCTGGTGATAAAATGCGATCCCTCGATTTTGGAAATATCGCGTTCCCAGCTTTCGCGTATGTCCAAAAGAGCCAGTTGGGTGGACCCATTTTGGATTTTTAAATCCAGTTCTTCAGGGGGGATGACCGCAATATTTTTTTCAAAATATTCCCGATTGAGAAAATTGAGAACCTCAGTGACCGATTTGTTTTGGTCGCTGCATGCGGAAGCGATGGTTTCTTTATCATTGTAACCGCTTACCGGAAGGCCAATATGAAACTGTTTGAATAGATGCGTGTGCGCTTCGGGCCACAGTTGGTTCATTTCCTTCATGGGAGTGTCCGCATTAAATGGACCCTCGATTTTTTCCACCTCAATTTCGGAAACGATCAAAATGTGATAACCATATTGAGAATGCACCGGGCCAATAATCTTCCCCTTGTCCTCTTCAGAGATACCTTCACCCATGATGGCTTGTAACGCATCTTCAGGCATCCACCCTAAATCTCCACCATTTTGTTTGGAAGGGCAGGTGCTGTATTTCTCGACCACCTCGGTAAAAGGAGTTCCAGCATCCAATGCCTTTTTAGCGGCAACCACATCTTCCATCGCGTGGGAAAAAATTTGACTTGCACGGACCTTAACCATTAAAGCGACCTCCGCTGATTATGAAATTCTCAAAATATCATAGTCTTACCCATCCTATAAGTCAAAGCCGGGGTGGATAAATTACGATATTTGCATTGGGGATAACGAACAAGAACAATAAGTGTGTTGAAAAATAACGCCAATTCAATGGAGCAAGTGGCATTTGACGCAAATTAAAGGAAGTGCTATAAGATGGTGATCTCCATCATTGATGGATCAATTGCCCCTGTAGCTCAGCAGGATAGAGCAACGGATTCCTAATCCGTAGGTCGTACGTTCGAATCGTATCAGGGGCACTCTTATTTTTCAATAGGTTATTGTTAAAAATAGGTTTTAATAAAAGTGAAATTTTTTATTTTTACCACAAAATTACCAGGTTATTTATAACTCCACTCTCTTTATTCTGTTGTCAGGATAATTATGTTGCCGCCATTATTGCCATCCAAGGAATTTGTGAAAAAATGTTCCAAATGGAAGTTAAATTATAAATATATTTATAATTATCTCCTTAACTTTAATTTGACACAATCCAGCCACCGTCAATTCCATTGCAGAATATCAGTTCATCCAAGTGAAGGAGTTCCCCATGCTCAGAAATCTATTGGTTCTCACGCTAGGATTACTGTTTGTATTTATTTCCGACCCAGCTTTAGCTAAAGATAAAACAGCAAAACACCTCAAGGACCTTTCCTGCGCCGTAAACGAAATCGCAAGATTTAACGGTATAGAGTGGCAATGTTCCCTCGATGAGAATTCTGATACGCTTGGTAGCTTGTCCTGTAATACAAACAAAATAGCTGAGTATAACGGAAGCCAATGGGTTTGTTCGGATAAACCTGATTCTGGGCTGCAAGGGCCGAAAGGTGCTGATGGTCTCCTCGTTGGCCCAGACCCGCATGGTTCGAGTCTGGCGGACCCAACCATCTATACGATTGAAGTTACGGCGCAGTCCGAAACAGCCGGTGCGAGTCCAATCGCCACAGCCCAGTGCGATGACGTGAACGATGTCCTCATGGCAAGTGGATGTCTCATTGGCTGTGCAGGAGGAGGGGGGTGCGAGCGCACTGGTGAGCTACCTTTCATGAGTTCTGATTTCCAAGATGGGATCGATGCACCATTAACCTTAACACAAATGCGCTATCACAAATTACTGCTCGTGCGATATGTCTCCGCGTGCCCAATCCGGCCCCCTGAGCAGTTGTCTATTTATGGATGATGGGTGGGGTGTTATCCCATCAACTTTTTAAAACGGTTTCCCTGATAATACGAATTGGATGACCTTTTAAAATCAGTTCCTCGCCTTTTCGATGTTTTGAATTTTTTTCATGGCCAGCAAGGCGTTTGACATCTTGGTCGCCCATAATTACTGCTGGGGAGTCAATAGGAAAGGGAACGGGTTTAGATATGTTAAAACGGCATCCAACTATTTTGAAAAATGTTTCATCATAACTAGGCCATTCATTTCGGTCCAAGACGAGGAAGTCATTAGGTCAAAATTCTTCCAAATAAAATCTCGCAAAGAATATGTAGAATTAATTAATGAGCTGAAGCTAATAGGAAAAACCAACAATATTGAATTGCCGGAGTTTCGTATGCTTTAAAGTGCCATTTAATAGTGTCAATACAATTATATATACATTATTTAATGTATTAATGATCAATAGTAATATGTAATTAAATCAATAAATTACACCGTTATATGGTATTTATTGGTGTTCTTTATAGTGCGTTTTTCCCGTGAAAGCTTATATTTTTAACGAGATTTCCCCTTTTAACCGTAGCGCACACACACTTTCCTATTTTTATTTTAGAGCCGGAAATTGACAATAATTCTTTAGGCCGGTCAATTCGATTGCAGAAAATCTCCTCACTCATTATATCCGGGCTGAATTCATGAAGGATAAACTATGGTCAATATTGAGTGTACTTTGGGTGATCGCCTGACCATAGAACCACATGTTCGTGGGTCGAATCTATTAACTCATGGAATATAAAGGGTATTGATTTGACAGCTGGGGATATTACCTAACGGTTCACATATTGCCAGTCGATTTGCTGTCCTTCTGTGGGGTGGTGGCTCTGTTTCCTAGAAGGTGGAGTGGTGGCATTCGTTTTATATCGTGGCCTGATTACCTTTGATTATTCTCCCTGGCGACAAGGCGTAGATGAAATAAGAAAAATCTCAAAGTGGAGGACCGGGGGCCGGGAAACGTGGCCCACCCTCATATCTCATTCATTTTACACGTAGAATTAAATCGATTAACAGATTTACATGCCTATAAATCTAGTTAGGTGGAGGGGTTAAGATTTTAATAAGGTCAGGAATAATATTTATCAATTGAACCAACATAAAAATACAACCTGAGAACGGCGGAGCAATAATGTACCAGTGAGTCGTTGATATATTTCATTTGTGGCGGAGTAAAAGTGTACCACTCACGTTAAGCTTTCTTCCCTGAAAGGAACTAATAATCAGGAGGAAGTCGGAACAAGGATTTGCTAAAGCACAATTCAAATTGGGAACGATGTATGTCAAAGGACAAGGAGTTACACAAGATGATGTATCAGCACATATGTGGTTTAATATTGCAGGTTCTAATGGACATAAGAATGCTGTAAAAAATAGAGGTATAGCGGAAAAGATAATGACTCAACAACAAATAGAGAAAGCGCAAGAAATGGCAAGAAATTGGAAACCGAAAAC
>JAQCGX010000033.1 GCA_027619975.1 Nitrospinota bacterium | reverse complement strand
AATTCCGCCTTTCTAGCCTGTGCGCACAGCCTGGAAAGGCTGTGCCACTTAAAAGCAAAAACCTGTAAAGCTTAACTCGCTGGCGGATTTTTCTCTTTTTCAGCAACCTGTTAGTGGCTGAAAAATCGCAAATTATCAAATTTTATGGGGCAACTATTTTGTAGAGTGGGAAGGGCTGTCTGCGATTTCATAGGTGGATTCGCTGGTCCAGAGTATTGGAATGGAATCGGGAAATTGTGTTGTCTTGTTAAAAACGGCGGATTCGACTTCTTGCAGCGAAAGGTTGGTTGCAAATCGGAGGTTGGCTCCCGTGAGATTTGCTCCGCTAAGGATGGTGCCTGTAAAGTCAGCACCGCCCAAATTGGCTTCCATTAAATCGGCGCCGCTGAGGTTGGCATTTTTCAAATTGGCGCTCATTAGGTTGGCCCTAAGGAGGTCGGCTTTAAACAATTTTGCATCGCTGAGGTTGGCTCTCAGCAGGTTGGCGGCGATCAGGTTGGACTGAATGAGGCTGGCGTTGGTGAGGTTGGCGCCTATGAGGACCGCGCGAATGAGATTTGCCTCGCTCAAGTTGGCGCCGCTTAAATCAGCATCAATGAGATTAACGCCTTTTAACTTTGTTTTGCAGAGATTCTTTCCCCTCAAATCCGCCCGGATCAGATTCATTGAAGTGAGATCCCTGCCATGAAGATCCGCTTCTTTAAGATCGTCTGGAGAAAAAATTCTCTTGCGAAATACCCTTGTCAAGGACATACCTTATTTTTATTTTATTGGATATTATTCCTCGTCCTACGACTCGAAAAAGTCCCGAAGTTTATTGATCCTGCCGCTCTTACCCTTGTTGATACAATTTACTGTCGTGAAAATTAGCCTTTTTCTTTTTACTTTCCGTTTGTTTCGGTGAACTTAGCTTGCAATGAAAATTGGCACCGTATCGTCCCACATAGGTCCAGGTGACTTGTAAGTAATCGGGGAACTTGGTTTTTTTATCGATGATTGCCGATTCAATTTGTTGACAGGAAAGGTTGATGGAATCTTTAAGGTCGGCACCGGACAAGTTGGTTCCGTCCATTTTTGTTGAAGTCAGATCCGCATGGTTCAGTTTGGCGTAGCTTAGGTCAGCCTCTTTTAGATCCGCTTCACTGAGGTTGGCTTCACTGAGGTTGGCTTCACTGAGGTTGGCAAAATTCAGTTTTGCCTTGCTGAGATTGGCTCCACTGAGGTTGGCGTGATTGAGCCGGGCTTCAGTGAGATCGGCCCGACTGAGGTCCGCATTCGCTAGATTTCCTCGACGCAGGTCGGCCTGGACAAGATCCCCGCCGCTGAAATCAGCTCCCTGAAGATCTTTTTTGGATGTCTGCGCCCGTTCTTTATCCGTAACTTCTTGATCAGACATAATTCCTCATTGCTTATGGTATCGATCCATCCGATAAAATTAATTTCTAAATAATGTCCCTTGGGGTTGAGTCTACAACATACCCCTAAACGGGTAAATATTCCAGCAGGGAGTTGCCAGGTTTTTCGAAATTTCAGCAGTTGTCATTGCAATTGAAAGTGTCTTCATCGGTCCAGGCTAATTGAATGTATTCAGGAAACTGGGTGGATTTATCAATAACTGCCCACTCAATTTGCTCGCAGGTTAGATTTTTTACCTGTCGTAGGTCCGCTCCCCTCAAGTCGGTATCCTCTAATTCTGCTTCTTCCAGATCAGCTCCTTGCAGGTCGGCCTCATTGAGGAAAGCCTCTTTGAGGTTTGCGCCACCAAGATTGGCTCCTTTTAAGTTGGCCTCGCTGAGAACGGCCCGGGAAAGGTCGGAGTTTCCAAGGTCGGCATTTGCCAAATCCGCTTTAATGAAGTAGGCCCCACTGAGGTCTGCATCCCTTAGATTAGCGTCACTGAGCTTTGCCTGCATCAGTTTCGCATCGCTGAGATCTGCCCCCTTGAGGTTGTTTTTGGATTTTTCCACCTCTATTCGCTTTAATATCCAATCTGCAAGCATAGATATATTCCTGTATAAATAGGGGTTCTTTTTCTGCAACGGAAATAGAATACTAACAATTTTATTGATTTTTACCTATTAAAACCAATAAAGTTTTTAGGATGCCTTTAAAATTAATATTTTCAGGTTATTACAATCGGCACCCCTCTTTTTTTGGTTGGCTCTTCTCCATTCAGGATAAATTTTTAAAGGCACTCTGAAAAAACAATTTCCCACAAATACTCGCTAAAAAGCAGAGAACATAAAATGATCAAAGAATCCTTTTTTAAGGTCCGGGGGCGAATTAAAAACGATGATCCCAAAATGGATGAAGATTTCAATATTTTTATGAAAGCCATAGATGATAGATATGCTGTTATGAAAGTAAAAGAATATCTTCGAGCCAATGCCCCCTCTGTCGATGGGAAAATGATTGGCAGGGTCATTATTGAGGGTATCTCCTCAATAAAGATTTAAAGGTACTTAAAGGTTTGTATCAATGATGAAAGTTGGTACGGAGGAGGGTATTTTTCAGATGACCTTTTTGTAAGGAGAAATGAGTGGGAGAGAGAGTGACTCGTCATCTGGTGGCTCGGGCGTGCGCGGCTGCTTTTTTTGTTGACTAACCGGCTTTTCGGGAGATGAAACTTTTTCATTATGGATATTTTTGTCGACAATATATTGCATCCATCGGTTCATCTCATCAAGGCATTGGCTCTGGGTTTGCAAATGATGGTTTTGCCTTTTGAGTTCCTGATAGCACCGCAGGATATTTTTTTGACAAGAGTATAAAAGAATCGGAAGCAGAATAACTATAATGACAAAAGAGATAACTTGCACGGCGGTATCCAGAAATGTAAAGGCGGAGCCAAAATTGTTGAGAAAAAAATTTTGCTGGGAATTCAAATCCATGTGAATTTCTCATCGCCCTAAAAGGGAAAAGAAGGTTGAAATTACCTGGCAGACCTTGTGTATGAATGAGGAATTGAGAACAATTTATCGTCAAATTACTTTTCTGTCAATTTCTTTACCCTCATATTTTAAAATGCCGCTTGAGGCCAAGAAGCCTTCGTGAAATAATTGATAGTTTTGTCGCCCAAATTTTATCCCCCCCCCTGAGAGCTTTTGTGGGCTTGCTGAAGGGGAGATGAGACCGGTAGCTGGATGAGAAATATCCCTTGTCTGAAATTATCCTTTTCAAACGGTTCCCCGGGATGGCAATGAGTGAGGAGGTGTTTTATTCCTAAAGCTGAACAAAAAGAGGTGCCGCGAAAGCGGGCGCTGATTGTATACAATCCCATTGCAGGGGCTCGATCATCCATGCTGGAGCAAACTTTGCAGAGGCTGACAGTGCATGGTTTGCAATTCGACCTCCACGAAACCCGGGGGCCTGGCGATGCCGAAAAAGCTGTGCGCGGGAAAGGGCTTGAAAATTCCTATGATGCGGTGGTGGCGGCGGGCGGAGATGGCACAATCAATGAAGTGGTGAACGGTTTGCTGGGGACGAACCTGCCGTTGGGCATCATCCCATTGGGAACGGTCAACGTCCTGGCTCTGGAACTGGGGCTTTTAAAAGACCCTGAGCAGGTGGCGCGGACTATTATTTTTGGTCCCGCACGATCGGTGAATGTGGGCATCGCCAATGGCCGGGCTTTCCTTTTAATGGTGGGTGCCGGGTTTGATGGGCGGGTGGTCGCCGGAGTTTCTTCAAAACTGAAAAAGTTCCTCGGGCAGATGGCCTATGTGGTTAGTGGGCTGAAGGAAATTTTATTAAATTGCCCAGCCGAACTGGTCGTCGATGTGGATGGGGCTCAGTACCCGGCGTCCTGGGCGGTGGTTTCGAATAGTTCTTTTTATGGCGGAAAATTTTTACTGGCTTCTGAAACCGATCTGGAATCTCCGGGCTTTGAAGTTTCACTGGTATCCGGTAAAACTCGATGGGCTCTTATCTGCGGCTTGGTGGAGATGGGGCTGAATCGAAAAACTAAATCCGCCTGGAAACAGGTAGCCCCGGTGAACAACGTCAGCATAACAGCTTCAAAAGAGGAACCCACGCAGATGGACGGTGATCATTTTGAGACTTTGCCGCTGACCATCACATCTGCGCCACAATCCCTTGAGCTCATCATGCCCTGTTCCGCGCAAGTCGGCCCTGAAGGTGAGAAATAAAGATTAGAGAATACGGTGGGAAGAGTGAATCCTCGGATGAGGAGGTGTGGCTCAAATCTCCCATGTAAAATGGATGATCCTTCTTTACGTTAATTCATCATTCATGAGGATCGCGTCAACCCGCTTTGATACGGTAAAAATAGTCTCCCAGCTTAAATGCGCCCCCGTTTCGCACCACTCCAAAAAATCGTTTGATTTTTTCCTCAGGCAGATTGGCCAGCACTTGGCCGAGAATTTCTTCATGGCTGATTTCTTCCCAAAAGGAATCATCTGCGGACCTTTCGACAGAAAATTCTGATATTTCTTCCATTTCAATATGAAATTGATCTTCCACCATGAGTCACCTTGTCAAAAAAGTTGTAGTTCATGCGCCCTGGAAATAATACATTTTGCGAACAGATCATCATATTTCATGGGCAGACAAGATTCCAGCTTATTAATTGAAGATTGATTAATAGAACGGTGTCTTCCGATATTCGTAAAGGCATATGATTTCCACGTTGCGAACCACTCAGGGGTCTGATAGTTTGGTCGCAATCCACCCTGAAGAATAATGGCTGTGGCTGGCTGCAGGATAACTGTATTGAATTAATGGAGTTCCTATGGTTCTGGTGATTGATGTTGGCAATTCCCATAACGTGATTGGGTTGTTTTCGAAGACAAAATTACTGACCCATTGGCGGATTCGCACGGAGTGGAACCGGACCGCCGACGAATACTGGGTGTTGATTAAAGAATTTATCGTGCTGAACAAGGTAGAGGCGGAAACCATCGACGATATTGTTATCGCCTGTGTGGTTCCCCGGCTTGCGCCCATTCTCAAGGAGATGGCCCGCAAGTATTTTTCCTGCGAACCGCTTTTTGTAGGTCCGGGAGTAAAAACGGGAATATCCATCCTGTATAGAAACCCCACAGAAGTTGGGGCGGACCGGATTGTCAACGCGGTAGCGGCTTTTGAGAAATACGGAGGCCCCATCATCATCATTGATTTCGGCACCGCCACAACCTTTGACGCCGTTTCCAAGAAGGGTGAATACCTGGGTGGAGTCATTTTTCCCGGTGTGCAGATCGCAATGGATGCCTTGTTTAATAACGCCGCCAAACTTCCAAGAGTGGAACTGGTGGTGCCGGAACGGGTGATTGGACGATCCACCATGGAAAGTATTCAGTCGGGAGCTGTGCACGGGTTTGCCGGGATGATCGATGCAATCGTTGCAAAAATTCGAGGAGAACTGGGGGCAAAGGCCAAGGTGATCGGGACCGGGGGGATTGTGGATTGGATCGCCTCACAAACGGATACGATTGATGTCATTGATCCCTTCCTCACCCTGGAAGGATTAAGAATTATTTATGAAAAAAACAGGGAGACCGGGACGGAGGTCTGATAATTTGTCAGCACTGGGTCCGATTAAGCCGAAACAGGCAATAGGACTCGCCGACTCCCGTTAAAGGGAGCCGGTCGGAATCAAATCACCGGGAACGTCGATTAGAGCTACCCGTGCCTGAATGAATTTAAGAAAAACGGGATCACTTCTTCACGATATTGGGTTGTACATTTTTTATGAACAGACGAACCATTTGATGGCCGTCGTCAATATCGGATATTTTATAACCCTTGGATTTTGCCCAGGTTTTAAATGCATCCGTAAAATTTTTTTTGCGGTCCGAAATAATTTCCAAAGCTCCGTTCTTTTTTATTCCAGAAAAAGCCTTGGATGCTTCCTGAAAGGCATTAAAAAAGGAGAGACCGCGTATATCCAGAGTTTTGAACATGACCATAGCAAAGTATCCTCCTGTGTAATCGATTGTTTAAAATGTGGATATTTTAAAAAAATAATATTAAAAGCCGGTTAATCAGTGATTAAATTCTTTTAATAAAATTTCATCTTAATATCAGGAGTTGTGAATGGGTATTATTCGAGGCGGAGATGCTGAGTATCATGAAGATGAGCCGACCCTGGAAGAGAAAACCGTCAAGCTTGAAGCGGTGATCGGGGCCTGCCTGCAAAATGAGTCTTCAGTATTGAAACTATCAGGGAAGTACCTGGGCGCTGATGAAGCGGCTATTATCTCCCGGTCAGACCAGGTGAAAGCAGTCAAAATTCTGGACTTGTCCGATAACCAGATCAACGATGCCGGGTTAAAATCTCTGTTGGAATCGGAAAACCTGGCGGCAGTCGAAGAGTTGCACCTGGGGGTTAATTTCATCACCGACCAGGGAATTCTGGACGCGGCGGCCTCGTCGTCCCTGGCTTTGAAAAACCTGAAAAGTTTGATTCTTTCCGATAATAAATTGACCGATGCTTCCGTTGCAGAAATGGTCAAATCTCCAAATTTTGATGGATTGGAATCTCTGGATGTGGGGTGGAATGAAATTGGCAACGGAACCGTCAAGGCGCTTGGGGAAACGGAGCATATGACCAGCCTCAAAAAACTGGAGTTGGAACGGGGCTACATTGACGGCGACGGAGTTCAGGAGTTGCTAAAGGGGAGAGTCATAGAGCAGTTGGAAGAACTCAATCTGTCGGCCAATAAGTTGAAGGACGATTCCATCAAGGAGCTTGCGACCACTCCCAAACTGGCTTCCTTGCGCATTTTCAGGCTTTCACAAAATCTGATTGGCGACGAGGGGGCGAAGGCCCTTGGGGAATCGACCACTCTGACTGGCCTGACGCATCTTTACATGGGGCGTAACTATTTTGGTCCCGACGGCGCTAAAGCCATTTCCGAAACTAAAACTCTGATAAATTTAAAAGTCCTGATGCTGCAGGAAGGGGTGGAAACCACGCCTGATCTGGTCAACTATTCCCGCCCGGAATTACTCCGTCCGGAAGATCCATAATATAAGGCTTCGCGGTTAAAAAACTTTTAACGTTTTTAGCTGCGTGAGTTTTGAGGATTCTTTCAACGCTTGTTTTGCTTCTTCGGATTTTATCCGGTTGCCTCCCAGGTGGAGATAAGTCAGTTGGGTCAGGGAGTCCGAATTGGCGAGGGCCAGTGCGCCTTCGTCGCCGATGCGGTTGTCCACAAGGTTGAGCGACGTCAGCTTGGTGAATACGGGAGATGCGGCCAGCGCCTTGGCTCCTTCGGCGGTGATGCCGTTGCATTCCAGGTTGAGAGTTTTTACCTCTGAAAAAATTTCCGCCTGGGTGATATATTTGACCCCCTCATCACCCAAATGATTGGACCCCAAATGCAGATAAGTTACTTTGGGCAGGATGGACGACTCGGACAGAATTCTGGCGCCTTCGGGACCGAGATGGTTATGCGTTAAAATCAGGGTCGCGATATTTTTTGCCGGCTCAAAACCTGCGATAAGGGTCGCCAGCTCTTTCCCGTGATCGGCGGTCACCTGTCCCTTTTTGGAAAAAGCATAACTGTCCTGAATTTTCAGAACGGTTTGATCCTTAATGGATTCAAAAATGATTTTTTCCTGTGGCGAGAGGTTCTCACCTGAATCGCCGTAATTTTCCCCGTCATTAACCAGGGCTTCCCAGTTGGTTGGTTTTGTCATTTTGCCTTTAGCGGAAGAATCAATCTTTTAGTCTTTTATTATTTGCACAGGCAATCTGGTTTCCCAAATCACAGGCTTTCCCCCAATACTTCAAGGCGGCCTTTTGCCGACCTTCCTTGTATTTTAATTGACCCAGATTGAAGCAGGCTTTGTCGGAGTTCACATCACACCCCTTTGTGAACAGTGTTGCCGCTTGTTTCCATTCCGGGCTGTATTGCTTCCCGGTCATTTGAATCAAAATTCCGGCATGAGTGCATCCCGTAATGTAGCCGTGGTCACAAGCCTTCAAGTGATATACAGTGGCGGATTTATTATCGATTTCCACGACTCGATATCTTTCGCCAATTTTGAAACAGGAAGTGCCGTTGCCCTTCTCACACAGCGCTTTTTGCTTGGCAACATCAGGATCGTCTTCAGCTCGGACTTCGTTCAAACTGAAAAAAATCATTCCCACCATCAACAGGGTAGCAGCAATTAGGTTTTTCACATCAGGAACCTTTCCAGAAAGGGTTGATCATGAAAGGATTTAAAGCCATCTCCATAAGGGTCTTCAGATTGTAGCATGACTTTCATGCCGGGCTTTATTTAAAAAATCAGGGCTTCCGGGGGATCCATGTTTTGTTTGCATCCCTTACCATAATATTCTAACCTGCTGAGAAAAAGGGTTTAGTTTATTTCGACTTAAAGGGATTCCGAGGCCATTAAGGGATATTTTTAAGTGCTGAGTTTTGTAGTTTGGCAAAAATGGGTTGCTATGAATATTGTGCTACTGGGGTATCGAGGAACGGGGAAATCCGTCATTTCCAAAATCCTGGCCCAAAAACTGAGTAGAAAGCTCATTCGGATTGATGAATTGATTGCCCAGTCTGCGGGAATGTCCATCCCAAAAATCGTAGAACAAGAGGGCTGGCCCAAATTTAGGGAGATCGAATCCCGCCTTGTTCATGAAATTGCAAACGAAGAACGGGACAGCGTGATTGATTGCGGCGGCGGCGTGGTTCTCGACGATCAAAATATGATTTGCCTGAAAGAGCATGGGAAAGCCGTGCTCTTAAAAGCTGATATAAAAGTTATATTGAGGCGCATTAAAAACGATTCCAATCGCCCTCCACTTAAGGAAGGTGTTTCTTTTGAAGAAGAGCAAAAAATGATCCTGGCGGAACGGGAACCTAAGTACCTCGCCGCCGCCGATATGATTTGTGACACGACGCGGCAAAAACCTGTGGAAACGGTTTTGCAGATCATAAAATTTTTCCAAAAAAGAAACTGGATTTAAGGGCGCTTCGATAAATTCAACGTGGGCTGTGAGCCCGCCTTCTGTTTTAAAGGGTTGGCGATTGTAAAAGGCAAAAGTATCAATTTTTTTGAGATCTTATTAAAATGTTAAGCCCGTTATTTGAAAGCCTGATTTACAACAACATGAGCCTGATAGCCGATGAGCCGGGAGATGACACGGCGATGGTGCTCATGGAGGCCGACATTCATTCCGACGCGGAAGAAAGCGAAGAGCCTAAATTCAAACTCGACCTGAACGATAAAGATCTTATCCTTGAGGAGTTGGGAGACCTTTTAGGCTATTCCCGGATAGGAAAAGTCAAGGTCCTGCAACTGGACAAGAATGGTTTGGGAGATCAAGGAGTGGAAGCCCTCGCCCAGGCCGCATGTTTGTTCAAGCTGGCGTCCCTGTCGTTGGGATACAATAAAATCACCGATCGGGGAGCCATCGCCCTTGCCGGATCGCCCCATTTGAAGCGTCTTCGAACCCTTTATCTGCAGGGCAATCCCATAGGGGCTGCGGGACTCAAGGCTTTGGCCAATTCTCAGGCTCTGGCCGGAGTCGAAATTCTTTATCTCAAGGGCAATCCTCTGGGGCCGGAAGGGGGCCGGGCTTTGGGGCAGGCCTCTTCCATGAAAAACCTTAAAGAGCTTTACCTGGCGAAAACCAGGCTGGGAATCGAAGGTCTTGAGGCTCTTTGTGCTGGCGATGCATTATCCAACGTTGCCCTGCTGTCTCTTGCCTATAACGGGCTGGATGACCGGGCGGCGGATATCCTTGCTGGATGCAAAGCCTTGTCCAATTTGAAAACCCTGGACGTGTATGGCAGTCACTTGAGTCAGGAGGCCATCGCCAAGATCAAAACCTCACCCCATCTTCCAAATCTTCATGCCTTGCAGGTGGATTGGTGATAAGCAGCTCCATGGAGAGAAGAGCATAGTGTTGAAAGGAAATATTCCCAGCCTAAGAGAGATACTGGATCATTTTGACCGGAAGGACCCCGTTATGGCAGAACTCATCCGGGAGATCGGACCCTTTCAGTTAAAGAAAAACCGCAAATACTTTCAGGTCCTTTGCAAGGCGATTATTTCCCAGCAAATATCCACCAAGGCGGCACATTCGATCACGGTACGTTTTTATGGTTTGTTTGATGGACAATCTCCGACCCCTCAAAGCGTATTTGCAATGCCGGAGCCCAATCTGCGCAGTGTCGGCTTGTCCCGGCAAAAGGCGGCGTATCTAAAAGATTTGAGCAGGCATTTCGTTGAGAAATCCATCCGCCCGCATCGACTGCCTCATCTCAGCAACGAGGACGTTATTCTCAGTTTGACCGGTGTTCATGGCATTGGCCGCTGGACGGCAGAAATGTTTCTGATATTTTCCCTCAACCGCATGGATGTGTTACCGGTTGCGGATTTAGGACTGCAAAACGCCGTAAAAATTCTGTATGGTATGAAAAGCCAACCGACCCTTAAAAAAATCCGTTCCCTCGGCAAGAAATGGAATCCCCTGGAAACGGTCGCAACCTGGTATGCCTGGAGAAAACTGGATGAAAATATTGTTGCCTATTAAACCGGGCTTTAGGATGAGGGGAGCTTGATGGATTTCATTGATGAAAAAATAGAAAATTATGCCTACGAGCATACGCAGGATGAAGGGGAATTATTGGCGCAATTGGAGAAGGAAACCTACGAAACGCTGGAAATTCCGCATATGACCACGGGTCGTATTGAGGGTCAATTTTTAAAAATGCTGGTCCATCTTCTCAAAGCCAAACGGGTTCTGGAGATTGGCACCTTTGGCGGCTACGCTTCCCTCTCTATGGCGGCGGCGCTCCCGGAAGACGGACACCTTTTCACTTGTGATATCGACCCTCCGGCGATCGCGTTTGCGAAACGGTTTTTTTCCCAAAGCGAGCATGGAAAAAAAATCACCCTGCTGGAAGGTCCGGCTCTGGAGTCGTTAAAGACCCTTTCCGGTTCCTTCGACCTGGCTTTTATCGACGCCGATAAAGAAAACTATTGGAACTATTACGAGGCGATCTTTCCCATGATCGTGCCGGGCGGATTGATCGTGGTCGATAATGTTTTGTGGAGCGGCAGGGTGTTGAGTCCAGTGGACGCAAGCGATAAGGCTATCCATCAGTTTAATGACCGGGTCAGACAGGATGCCCGCGTCGAAGCGGTTATGTTGACCGTCCGCGACGGAATTTATTGCCTCAGGAAACGTTGAAGAAAACAGGAAGCTAGCTTTAATCATGGGAGACACAATATAAAATGGCGGAAACACTGGGAAGTCTGGTCGATAAACTTTCGATAAAAAACCTGCGCCTTTGGCATCTCGACGAAGCTCTGGAGGCAATGAGCGATTCTGATTCTAAAAAGGACGAATTGCAAACCAAACGCGAATTGGTTTTGAAGCAAAGCCAGGAACTCATGGGTGAGATCAATGCCTTCTTCGCCGACGCCCTGGAAGGCAAAGTAAAAATTCGCGATGAAAAGGTGAAACTTTACACCAATAAAAATGTCAAACCGAGCGATAGCATCAAAGAGCTGGGCCTAGCGGTCAGCGAGTTGGCGATGAGAAACATACGTTGCTGGCATCTGGAAGACGAGGTGCGCCGCGAAGATCTTCTAGACGCTGAGATTGTTCAATTGAAACGGAGAATCGATGCGACCAATCAGGAAAGAAACGACTTGATGGATAAAGTCGATCAGATTCTAGCGAACGAGGCACAGCAAAGAAAAGAAGTCTCCTCCTAAAGGAAACTATCGAGAAGTTCCTTTCTCTTTTTTTCATACTCCTCTTCATCAATCAGGTCCTTACTCCGCAAATCTTTCAAGAACTTTAGTTTTTTCTCCAGTTCCTGGTCATTATTCCCTGGGGGGGTGCTTGGCACGGGCTGAGGGGAAGGGGAGGGTTGTGATGGTTGGCTTTGGGTCTTTTTGCCCTTCAACAGTCTTCGGGATTTCTCGGGCAGTGTCATATCAGCAACGATCCAGTTTCCCAAGGTGCTCGATCCCAGAATTCTATTGGTTGTTTTTTGTATTTGTCCCTTCACCGGAACAAGCCGCCACACGGAGGCTGTACTTCTGGCAAGGGAATTGCTGGAAAAAGCGGCCCCCTTGATGGTATCAAAACGAAAATTGATTTTGCCTTCGGCTGCAAAAATTTCTCCTCGGGTGGTGCCCCGAGAGGTGTCCAACTCGAAAACAAGGATATTTTGGGGCGTCAAGTGATTGACCGCCTTGGTCAAATCTTTGCTGATTTTGCTCACATCCTGAAGGGAAATGACGTACTTATTTTTTCCCAGGAGAAAAAGTTCTTCATATTGAAGGGAGTAAAGATGGTTTTGAAATTCTTCTTCCGAAATTTTTATCGGATGATTCAGGTGCATCTTTTCGATTGTAGCGTCTGCCTGGTGTTTTGGGCGGTAAATCAGGGTGAGACCTTCTCTCTCCAGTTTTTTTTCTTTGGTCGTGCCGCATCCAAGGAATAAGCTGAGAGCCATAAGAAAAGTTAGAAACGCCCAAAATGGCCGCATATTTTTTATGTAGAGATGTTGAATCATATTTAGTTATCAGTCCATTTTACAGGCGATGAGGGACGCGAATCCTTTTTCATCCCGGTCCACTTCGCGATACCCGAGGACGCGAAACGTTTGAAACTCTCTAAGTAATTCATTGTATTCCAAAACCCATTCTCTTTTTAAGCCAGTGTATTTCAAATGATCCAGTGTGAATGTTTCATAGATCAGCAGACCTCCCGGTTTGAGAGTTTTGCGGATACCTGGAAACAGGTTGCGGTCCAGAAAGTAAAAGCACATGACCAGATCAAATGCATTTTCCTCGAACTCGAAGCCGTCAAGATCCGTGACCAGGGTGTCGATGGGGAGATTTTTTTCGTGGGCCAGGTCCTGGGCATTTTGAAGCCCCTTCTCCGAAATATCGAGCCCCAGCACCTCGTATCCCAGAGAGGCGGCATAAACCGCGTTCCGGCCTTCTCCAGAAGCAATATCCAGCGCCTTGCCTTTCCCAGGCAACAGCCCGGAATTCTCTCTCAGCCACTGGCAGGGCTCCCGGCCCGAAGTATATTCGGTTGCCTGATATTTGCGATTCCATTTTTCTTTATCTTTAAGGGACATAAATACCGCTAAATACACAACCAGGTTGATGGAGGGCATTCTTTTTATATCACTTTGAATAATAAAATCAAGTATCTATGAAATATGGTTGTGAAAGTCTACGAGGGAGAAGGTGGCTGGGGGCAGGAATCAAGCAAGGGGCGGTGGGGAAGAAAACCTTCTTTAGGATGATTGTGGATGATTCTCTTGACAAGGCCACTGAAATTAACTAACATACCTAACTTTGCACCCGATGATCCCCCCCCTCCTCTATATTGCGGCCTGTTTAGGTCAAATTATTGGTGAAAATTTCATTAGAATTTGGGAGTTTAAAAAATGTTTGCAGTGGTTTCGACAGGCGGAAAACAGTATAAAGTTGCGAAAGGTGATGTCATTCAGGTTGAAAAGCTTGAGCATCTACTGGGCGAGACGGTGACCCTGGATCAGGTATTAATGATCGGTGAAGGGGATGACGTGCAGACAGGTTCTCCACTGTTGACGGGTTGTTCCGTCATCTGTGAAGTGGATGAACAATTGAAGGGTAAGAAAATCATCGTCTTCAAGAAAAAGCGAAGAAAAGGTTACCGCAATAAAAACGGTCACCGACAGTTGTATACCAGACTTAAAATTATCGATATTGCTAAAAATTAGGAAAAACGATGGCACATAAAAAAGGGCAAGGAAGTACGACCAATGGTCGGGATAGTATTGGCAAACGGCTGGGAGTTAAAAGATACGGCGGGCAAGTGGTGAAAGCAGGAGAAATTCTGGTTCGCCAGCGGGGGACAACTTTTCACCCCGGCACGAATGTCGGAGTGGGCAGTGATTATACCCTGTTCTCCAAAGTTCCCGGAGTGGTTCAGTTTGAATATCTGAATCGTAAAAAGAAGAAAATCAGCGTTCATACCGCCAGCTGAAATTTTTATTTTCCGCGCTGATTTAAGGACCAGGCCTTTGCGAATAAGTTAAGGCCTGTTTTTTTGCCCGCATATTATGCCCGCGACCCTTTAAGACCTCTTTGAGAGAGGTCCTTCCTGGCAGATTCCTCATGTTTGTTGATCAAGTAACTATCTCCGTTCAAGCCGGAAACGGCGGGGACGGATGCAGCAGTTTCCGGCGAGAGAAGTTTATTCCCCTTGGCGGTCCCGACGGCGGAGATGGGGGCAAAGGCGCCGACATTGTTCTGGAAGCAGACCCCAACCTTTCCACACTCATTGATCTGCGCTATCAGCGGTTATATCAAGCTGAAAACGGCCGTGCTGGGCGAGGCAAGCAAATGACGGGACGAAGTGGAAAGGATTTGGTCCTAAGGGTTCCTGTTGGCACTCTGGTGAAAGACCTGGAGACCGGGAACCTGCTGGTTGATCTTAAAGAGCCGTGGCAACAGTTTACCGTTGTATCGGGAGGGAAGGGTGGACATGGCAACACCCGGTTTAAATCCTCGATCAACCGGGCGCCTCGAACTTTCACGACGGGAGAGCCAGGAGCGCAAAGGAAACTTTTCCTGGAACTTAAACTTCTAGCCGATGTCGCAATTATTGGATTCCCAAATGCCGGGAAATCCACATTGATTTCACGAATTTCAAAGGCCCGGCCCAAAATAGCCAATTACCCATTCACCACTCTGGTTCCTCAACTGGGTGTGGTACGGATCGACGATTCCCGCTCCTTTGTGGCGGCGGATATTCCTGGTCTGATTGAAGGCGCCCATACGGGCAAGGGGCTGGGTATACGTTTTCTGAAACATATTGAACGCTCTCACCTGTTGCTGCACCTTATCGATTTTTCCGAAATCCATTCCCGAGACCCGGTTGCAGATTACCATGCCATTCAAAAGGAGTTGAAAAGCTTCAGTCCAGACCTTTATCTCAAACCCCAGATTCTTGTGGCCACCAAGGTGGATCATCCTGACGCGCAAGAAAGGTTTGAGCTTTACAGGGATCGAATGCGTGAACTCAACCCGGAATTTTTTGCCATTTCGTCCGTCACGGGGCAAGGCCTTCCGCCACTGCTGAAAAGGGTTAATGACATGCTGATGCAGTTTAAGCTGGAAGCTCACGCATCGAAGGAGGATTGACGGCGAGGATTTACTGAATAGTGAATTCCTTGAAGTTGATTTTTTTGACTCGGCCCCCTCCGGTCAGAGTTTTGTTGAAATTGGTTTGCAGGTTTTTCTTTAATTTTTCCTGTACGTAAAGGATGTCGTTGAAGAATTCTTTTTCCAAAAGCTGTTCTATAGTGGTGAGGGTGATTTTCTCAAACACAGGCAACGCCTCCCGAACGACTTGAGCGCTTTCCTCATCTGACATCTCCACCTCCAGACTGAAACTCAGGACCCTAATGTCGTTCACGTTATAAGCCACGGGCAGGATTGCGGTCAACTCTACGGCGTGATTGCTTGGAGCAAAGCTGGCTACAAGACCTTCAGAAACATCCGAACTCATTGCCACATCAAGAGGATTATTGGTCTTCGCCAATGCCTGGGTGATGTCTGGAGCCTTTTCCGGGTTCGCCGGGGATGCAGGCTCTGAAGCCAATGCAGGTACCTGCTGGTCGGTTGCGGATGTTGCGTTTCCAGAGTCATTTTGTTGGCCAGTGGGTGTTTCCTCAACCTGTTTAGATTTTAAGCCATCAGGGATCTCAGATTCGGTTTTCCCCATTTGTGTCAGTTCAGGAGGGGCAAGGGTTTGCAAGGTAAAATAAATGCCCCCTCCTGTCAGTAAAACTGCCAGGACGCCGCTCCCTAAAACCAATTTCCCCGTCAGTGTAGAAGGCAGACTGAAGATGCCCGACTTTTTCTTTGGAGGTGGAGAAAAGTCTTCCTCGTCGTCATCGTATTCTGCATACGGGTCTTCTTCCTCAGCATCTACCTCCTCTTTATCATCATCCGCATCATCGTACTCTAGCTCAGGAATAGCGTTTTTCTCATTGGGCTCTTCATCAAGGGCAGTTTCGGCTTGCGGCTCCTGAGCGGTTTCTTCTTTTACGTCGGTTGCCGGTGCTTCGGTTGCCTCCTGATCGGCGAAGGCTTCAGCCCACAAGTCGTCATCGCTTTTCTCTTCTTCCGGCTCCTGAGCGGTTTCTTCTTTTGCGTCGGTTGCCGGTGCTTCGGTTGCCTCCTGATCGGCGAAGGCTTCAGCCCACAAGTCGTCATCGCTTTTCTCTTCTTCCGGCTCCTGAGCGGTTTCTTCTTTTGCGTCGGTTGCCGGTGCTTCGGTCGCCTCCTGATCGGCGAATGCCTCGGCCAGCGACGGGGAATCTTTTTCCTCCGATATTTGTTCGATGTCGGCTTCCGCTTGCGCTTCGACATCGTTTTCTTCATCATCGGAATCTATAACAGCAGGTTCAGAAGTTTCAGGTACGCTGGCATCGGATGCGATCTCCAAATCTTCTTCCGGGTCGATCTGGTTTGAATTTTTTTCCTCAGCAGGAATGTCTTCCAAAAGATCTTCCTGATTTGTTACCTTCGCGGAATAAATTGCCGGGATAGCAACATCTGATCCTTCTGTTTCCGTTTCAGATGCCTCATCCTTTTCTTCGAATAATAAATCGGGATCTGTTAATACGGTTTCATTTTTATCGATACCTTCTACGGCATCTCCCGATTCAGTGGAGTCCATGTCGTTAATAATGTCATCGAAGAGGGCATCCAAATCATCTTCGGAAAGGTCAGTCTGAACAGAGACAGTGGAAGCTTTGGGATTTTCCTGAGGGTCTTCAGTTTTGATCTCTTCAGTGATAATAGAATCAAACAGGTCATCCAGTTCCTCTTCGGAAGGCATTTCAAAGTTTGTAGAATCTACTTCAATCTGCTCTGCAGGTTTGGCAATAGCTTGATGGGTTGGCTCTTCCAATTCTTCTTCCAGAAGTTTATCCAGATAGTCATCGAGGGTTTTTTCATCTTCGGAAGAATTATCTTCATGGTCAGAATAAAGTTCAGAAAAATCTTCCTGTAACCCAAAAAGAAAATCATCATCAGGGTCTGTATCCGATGCGGAATCTATGTGAGCCAGGGGCGGACCCGACATGGTTTTGTGGGTGTGGCGGGTTTGCGTCGAGGACCCCTTCCTGACAAGAAATTTGCTATTGCAAACAGCACATTTTGCCGATACATCCTTTACTGGAGATTCAGGAATGTCTATTTCGTAGGCGGCTTGGCATTCGGGGCAAACAATTTTCATAACGACTTGTTTTTCCTTAGCTTAGGGAAGTCTTCCATTATAGGTCATTTTTTTTTAATATATCAACCTATTCCTGTCTAAATATGTTTATCTAATTTAAGCTAATCCCTTGTTTTCCAATTTGATAGTTGATTGACAAGCAAGGGGCTCTGAACTATAATCGGCGTTCTTAAATTTCGGCCAAAACGGATAGGGGTTTTATGATGTTATGGTATTATATAAAATGACTTATTTTCGAAATTTTAAGATGAAATTTTCCAAGACCTGCACCGCCATTTTCGCTGGAGTCCTCGCCATATTCTGTGCAGGATTTTTTATGGAAAATGCCACCCACCCTGTTCCGGGATTGTCCCCGTATTATATTGCAGCCGGCCAATGGGAAGAACGGGTTTTTCTGCAAAACCAGAATTCTTCAGCATCTGATGAATTTCTATCAGGTGATGAGGTGCGGGATCAGATTGTCAAGGTTCTTGCCAATTACAAAACGGGGCTGGGGCGAGGGTTCAGAGATACAATTCCTGCGGTGATAATTCATGAGAGCAAAAAGTATGGTTATGATCCGTTGTTTTTAACGGCCGTCATCATCACTGAAAGTTCCTTTAATAATTGGGCTAGGTCCCGGCAGGGGGCCTTGGGATTGATGCAGATTCTGCCTAAAACAGCGATTGCGATGGCCAGAGAAACCAGTAGAGAATGGAACGGCAATCCCACCTTGTATGACCCCGGAGCCAATATCGCATTGGGCGCGTATTATCTGGACAAACTGGTGAAACGGTTTGGCGATCTTCATTTGGCTCTGGAAGCGTATAATCACGGCCCTACCAAATTAGCCCGATACTTGAGAAAAGGCTACCGGCCTGAAGGCTATTCTCGAAAAGTGATCCACCGATACGAAATGATCCGGGCTCAGTCGATATAACAGAAAGGCGAGGCGTTTTTTGATGATGAAAAATGCTCGATATAAGATATTACCCGGCGCAATAGATAGGCGCTAACCAAAGCCTTCGATGTTTTTGTGGATTTTCCATTTTGGCAAAATTCGTTAACTTTCCAGTTCCTCCTTTTTTTTAATCATCCATTGGTTTGTAATGCCGTTAAAAGTTAAAAAAAAATATTTCCCGCCACAATGTCGAGATGCTTGCACACGCCCAATGGGGGTGAAAAATTATCGGGTCGTTTTTTTCTGGATTATTTTGGCCGCGCTGATTTTTTTTACAGCAGGATGCGCTGAACGGCGCATTGAAGATGCTTTTCAGGGAAAATTTGCTTCTGTAGAAAACAATAAAGTTATAAATGAGTATTGCCAAAGTTGTCACGTCCATAAAACCTTCGATCCCGCCGATCACATGGAGTCGATCAGAAACAATTATAAAAGCCCCTACTTCAAAAAAACTCATGAATGCCGAGCCTGTCATTACATAGAAAAAAACTGGGTCACCAATGATTACCACAGGAAGACAAGGAACCCCGAGAAAGCAAATCGAGGCGCCTTTCGGGATTTTGAGCATGCGGAAATAAAGCAAATGAAAAAAAACGGAAAACAGAAAAACTAGGAAAACACAACTCCCTTATTATCATCGACACTTTTTTTAAGCCTGATTCTTTTGCAAAACTGTTTTCATATTTTTGAAGATCAAGGGTGCTGAATTGATACTAAGAATCTTTAACTTCGTTATTTTGATTGCGGTGATGACCCTGGTTGGCAAGGCGCCCGATGCCTTGGCTTTTTCATTCGGTGGAATAGATATCCATAGTAAATTCGGGGAACGGTTTGATGCCGAACAGGATGTGATCCTTGAAGAGGAGGGGGAGCTTCAGGTTCAGCTGGGAGATGTTAATGATTACCGCCGTCTTGATATCGACCGCCCGTTGATCATTGACGATCTGGTTATAGAGCAACCTGCTGGAACTGAAGGTCGGCGGAAAACAGTTCGGGTGATTTCAAGAAGGCCTTTGTTTTTTCCTTCTTTCCATTTGGTCGTTCGTGGAACTTTTAAAGGCGGGGTGTTGCTAGAGCCATATTTGATCACTGTGGACTTCAAACAAAGTCTGGCTCTTAACGTCATTGGCAAAGAAAGGCAATCTTCTGAAGACCCCCCTTCCATAAAAAAGGTGGATTCGTTGAATGGAGGAGAAGCCGCAGTCGAAGCATCGAACTCTCAAGCAATAGACAAAGAACTTGAAGGTGCTGAGGGTGATTCCGAAACGGGTCCTCCTGATGTGTCTGAGAAGACCGGGTTTTCCAAGAGTTCTCGGGTCAATGCACCCTCATGGATGGCAAAACCTCCTGCTCATATCAAGGGCAATAGAGGTGAGGATTCTTACTTTCCAGGTGCAACCTGGATTTCACCCCCGGTTTCCATCCCCCGCATGCCTTCCATGGACCCGTCTCAACCTCCTAGTGAGGAAGATATCAAAGCCGCCACGAAAACAGTAGCAAAGGGACCTTTAGATTCTCCAGTCTCTACGGATATTGAATCCCCGGCTCCACCTGAACTGATCCGCCAAAAGGAGAGCCCCTCGACTGAGCTGAGCTATGGGCTGGCCCAGGGAGAAAATCTGCTCTCCATAGCAAGTAAACTAAATACCTTTTCAACCAACGGTGCTCGTGTCGCCGCCGCTATTTGGATGGATAACCCTGAAAGCTTTTTGTATGGAAATATGAATGGGCTGAAAGCGGGTAGTCAGATCAATCTGGAAAACCTCGAGAAAAGACTGGAAGAGATTGATTCCAACCTGGCCGAGCAAATTCTTCTGAGTCAGCAACAGGAATGGAAGATCATTCAGAACAAACTGCCCTCCATGGAAGATGGAGCCTTGAGTGTGATGACGCAGGAAATTCCCCTTCCCCTGGAAAGTGAAGAGGAAAAAAAGATGATCTTTGAAATGCTCCAGAAATGGAAAACAAGTTGGGAAAACGGGGATCTGGAGCAACATCTGGCCTTGTTAGCGGATCAAACCACTGACTCATTTTCCGAGGACATTGCGAATTTAAGATTCCTGAAAAAAAGGATGTTCGCTCGTCATAAAAATATCAAGCTTGGCATCAAACAGGCTTCATTGGTGTTAATGGGCGGACAGCCGATGGTCTCATTCGGCCAAAGTTTTTCCTCCGGGACAATGGAAAGCTATGGACGCAAGGATGTAGGCATTGTCTAGGAGAACGGGGCCTGGAAAATTCTTAAGGAAAAATTTAAAGTAAACTAGTACCTGGAAAGACCAGAAGCTTCCCCCGATGTGTCGGCAACGCCGAGCGAAGAAATTTTTTCAAAGGACCGAAACCTCGCCGTTGCATTTACCATCCATGCTTCCAGCCATATGGATTATCCCATGGCCACCCAGGCCGTCAATGAGATGAGAAAGTTGGGCTTCAATGCTTATTCTGCGCCGGTAAATATTTCCAGAAATAGAAAAATTTACCGGGTTTACGTGGGCCGTTTTGCGAGTCTGGATTTAGCGCACGAACTGATCTCGGAACTTAGAAAGCATGATATTTCCAAGCATGCGATTCCTGTAAAAAAACCTTATGCGTTTTTGATGGGAGAGTATGACCATGAAAATGAAGCAGAGAGTTTGATGCTTAACCTGAGGTCCTTGGGCTTGTCTCCATTATTGTTTACCTTCAGCGAAAAAGAATTTTTGAATCCCAAGTTCAGAGTCTTGGTTGGAGCGTTTACGACGGAGAAGGATGCGACCCGGTTATCTGATGATCTGAAGGCCAGACAGCTCACATATAAACTCATGACTCCTTAACGAGTGAGATCATAAAAAAAACCGCCCCCGGATGGAGGCGGTTTCTTTTGATGCTTTGCTCTTTTAAAACAACTAGTTATAGAGAGCTTTTCAATGTAGGGGCGGGTTTAAAGCCAACAGTCTTACTGGCTTTAATTTTGATTTCCTCTCCCGTTTGCGGGTTCCTCCCTTTCCGGGCTTTCCGATTTCTTACTGTGAAAGTTCCAAAACCAGGATACGCAAACCGTTTGTCTTTTTTAATTGCTTTGGACATGTTATCGAAAGCTGCATCGACAATATCACCTGCCAACCTTTTAGATAGATTATCATCTTTACAACTTTTGATTATACTGGTGATCAATTCGTCTTTAGTCAATGATCATCCCCTCCTTTCTTAATTAGTGTACCGGCGAGAGCATTATCAAAAACCCCGTATTAAAAGTCAATTAAAAAAACCGGAAAAAATTTTTTGGCACACGCGGAAATCCAGTTTTAAAGCCTTGGTAAGTCCGTCTATGCTAAAATAAGCTGTTCTATAGCGAGGAAATCATTGCATCAATTTATAAATCTCCTTAAATTGAAAATGTGGATAACATGTGGAAAAGTCGAGTGACTTTTTTTTTAAGGGTATCTCTAAAAATTGACTAAATGCTCCTAATCGTCAACTTAAGGAGATGGCTTTGTTTCAGTGGGACAGGCGACCTGCCCTTAAATTTAAGGATAGGTCGCCCGTGCCACCAATATAAGAAATCCTTGTACAGTGTTCGATTTCCTGTAATAAACTAATTTTTAGAGATGCCCTTAATTTAATTCGTTAAAAATTGGAAATATAAATCATGGCCAAACTTGAAATTGCAAGGTTGGGAAATCCTGTGCTGCGTCAGGTCGCCCAACCTGTGAATTTAAAAGCGCTGAATGATCCTGAATGTGACATTCAGATTTTGATTGATGACATGGTGGAAACCATGCACGAAGAAGGAGGCGTTGGGCTGGCAGCGCCCCAGGTGTCCCGGTCTCTTCAACTCATCATTATTGAAGCCGAGGACAATAATAGATATCCCGATCGAGAGGATATTCCGTTGACGGTTCTGATCAATCCCGTGATCACCCATTACAGTGAGGAAAAAGCAATGGGTTGGGAGAGTTGTTTGAGTCTGATTGATTTTCGTGGGCTGGTTCCCCGGTCAACAGAAGTGACGGTGGAGGCCTTTAATCGTAAGGGGGAAAAGACCGTTGTCGAGGCCAGGGATTTTTTGGCGATCGTTCTTCAGCATGAGATAGACCATTTGAATGGAATTGTTTTTATCGACCGCATGGAAGATTTTACCAAGCTATCCTACATGAAAGAGTTTGAAACCTACTGGCTGAATCAAAAGCCAAGTGAGTCTTGATGAATAATTTCTTCGTTGGCAAGAAAAAAGGTTTTCGTGAAAGCGCAGGGCATCGGATTGCATTTCATTCCTTGGGTTCGTCGCCGGAGGTGTGGGTATGACGGAAACATCGGACTCGCTGGATGAGGAAATTCTTCATCTTTATCATTTACCTGCCATCGGGTCGGGATATTCCAATATGTACGGGGAAGAAAACATAGTCAATCTGGTGGAAAAATACCGGGGGTTAAACGACTCCGGCAAAGCCAGGATGCAGGAGATGGTGGTCGGATTTTCCGAGTCCATGGACTTGTCGTCCAGTTTGGTTTCCGTGGCGGTCCTGCATGCCTTGGGAATGGAGCAGGCCGTCCACAATGCCTACCGACTGGCTGACGACCGGGATGACGCGCAATCCATCAAACACCATTTCGATATTGGCATTTCAATTGCCGACCATTTCATCAGGAGTTGACTCCTCCGCGGCCAGCCCAGGGCTGGAGCAAATTCGCGGCAAACGCTTGTGATATCCTTTCCGTGCAGGTTAATATCAGGTCCAGCATCACGCTGGTCGCTAATCCGCTCCAGGCCGGAGCCTGGTCAACAAGCCGTCCCCACGGCGAGTGGTGGCCGGAACCGGATTAAAACCGCTCGGATCGACAGGGCAAACTGACGTCACGCATTTTCCCTGTTTGAGTCTGTCATGCGCAAACAGCAGGAATCCTGCCCATAAGAAACCCGGAACCAAAAACAGACCGGCCATCCAGAGGGCAACCGTCCCCAGAGTAAGTTCCAGGTTATCGACCGCATAGCCAACCGCCCAGTTGCTGATTCCCATGAAGAGAGTCAGGAACCCCATTTCCATACTGAAAATTCGCCCTAGAAAGCGTTCCTCGGCTTCTAAATGGATCAAGGAGGAACTGTATACCCAGACGATCGATCCGAATAATGTAGCCAATCCTATGCTCACTGACGCTCCTATAAGAGAGTCCGAGTTCGCCAAAAACAGGAAAGAGGCCGCTCCCATGAAAAAGCCAACGGAAATAGCGGATTGCAGGACCCTGGATGAATCGCCGAAAAGCCATCTCACCAGAACCGGGCCAATAGCCGCTCCCAATCCCCGGGAAAAATACATGATGCCGATCCATAGGGATACCGCCGAAGGACTGGTCAATAATTTGTTTGCGTATAAGGGGATCAGCGTCATGACGCCGCCAGAGACAGACAATCCTGATTTTAACAGTGCGAAGGCTAAAATAATGGGTTGAGAACGCAGGTACCGTATCCCCTCAACAAAATTTTTATAGCCGCCCTGGTCATTCTCCTCTGTTTCTTTAGCGGTCTTTTTCGGACTGTTGGGGATTCTGGAAATGAACCAGGCAGAAATCAGGAAAGTGAAGGCATCGAGAACGAACGCTGTCTGGATTCCAAAAAAAGCCACCACCAGCCCTCCGAGGGCGGCGCCAAACGCCAGCATGACCGACCAGGTGGAGCCGCTCAGGGCGTTGGCCGACACTAAGTGTTGTCGGGGGATGAGAGAAGGAATGATGGCGCTGCGGGCCGGTTCAAAAAAACCGGCCATGGAAATTTCCAGGACCACCAGGGTATAAACCAGCCAAAGGTCGCCTTTATCGTCCACAAATAAAAAACCAAGAACGATGAAGAACCGTAACACGTCGCTAAGAATCATGACGCCTTTACGACTGGTGCGGTCGATGACGACCCCCGCTATGGGACTGACAAAAAAGATGGGCAGCAGTTTTGCCATCATCGCGGTTGCCACCGCCATTCCGGACCCGCTGAGTTGCAGTATCAGGGAATAGATGGCGATGCTGTTCAGCCAGTCGCCGAGTTCCGAGACCACCTGACCGTACCAGAGGTTACGGAAGGGGCGATGGGTTTTCAATAGATTGAGGTAACCAATTGGACGCGGGGATTCCATATTCATTAATCATAACACGGCGGTGACGGGATTTCGCTCTCAGGGTTTCGAGGTTGAAGTGCGGCTGACAGTTGAACAACAGGCATAATCATGCTAGAAAATTAGGTATAATATTTTCCAAAATAAAATTGATATCAGTCAAGGAGATTGTTCAGGTATGGAACCAGGAGAGACCGAAGAGTTTCGAGATGAAAAAAAAGAAAATCTGTATAGACGGATATCCTTCTGGCTCGCCCTTATTCTGTCCACCTCGATTGCTATGTATTATGTCGCCACCAATCCTCCCGAGACTAAAGAAATTCGGGAAATGCGCATATTTTTTAATAAACAGAGCCGGGACGTTGCTAAATTCATTCGACTGCCCAGAGAGGATCAGAAAGAGTTTGCCGAAAAGAAAACGCATCCCTTTTACGCTCAATATTTGAGTGCGTCCGAGGTCGAGAGGGAGAGAATCAGAGGCCTGATCCATATATCCTTTGACTACACCCCGAATCAGTATTGGTTCAATATCGTATTTTTGTGGACCATATTTTTTACCGGCTTTTGGTTCATCGGCCTGATGACGGTAGGAGCCATTATTCTCGTGCGCCGGGACAAGGTTAAAAGGAACTAGCAGGTTGCTGAAAAACTATTTTCGCTACCCACAACTGTCACACTGAGCTTGTGGTATTTTACCATTGCCTTCATGCCCCAGAGGGGTATGTCGAAGTGTGAAAACAGCCCTTACACTTTCATCCTCACTGGCATTAAAATTTTACGATGTTATTCAATTCCCTCACATTCATCGTTTTTTTCTTGGTTGTCCTGGGGCTGCACACCACGATCCGATCGTGGCCCCTGCAAAAACTCATATTACTCAGCGCCAGTTATATTTTTTATGCCGCCTGGAATCCCCCGTTTGTCCTTTTGCTCTGGATTTCAACGGGAATAGATTGGTACGTGGCCAGGGCTTTGGAAAAGGAAGAGAGGGTAGGAAGGCGGCGATGGTTATTGACCATCAGCCTGACGGGAAATTTAGGGCTTTTGGGGTTTTTCAAGTACGGCGGATTTTTACTGGAGAATTTTGTCGAGCTGATGAACCTGGCGGGCATTGAGTATCAAGCCGCTTCACCCGACATCATCCTTCCTGTAGGAATTTCGTTTTACACCTTCCAAACTCTTTCTTACACGCTGGATGTCTATTTCCGCAGAGCCAGGGCCAGCCAGTCGTTTCTGGATTTCGCCCTTTACGTCACATTCTTCCCTCAGCTTGTTGCGGGGCCGATTGTCCGGGCGACGGAATTTCTCCCGCAATGCGAAAAACCCCGAAGGGCCACCCGCGACCAGTTTGGCTGGGGGCTGTATTTCATTACTTTGGGAATATTCCAGAAAGTGGTTCTGGCGGACGGGCTGCTTTCCTCATCGACGGATACGGTGTTCGGTCATGGCGTTGGAGCGGTTTATTATTTTGATGCCTGGATGGGCGTTCTGGCTTTTTCAGCGCAGATTTTCTTCGATTTTGCAGGCTATTCCACCTGCGCCATTGGCGTGGCGCTGTGTCTGGGGTTCGTGCTTCCTGACAATTTCCGTTCTCCCTACGCGGCGATTGGCTTTTCCGATTTCTGGCGTCGCTGGCACATGACCCTGTCCACCTGGCTCAGGGATTATCTGTACATTCCACTGGGCGGCAATCGGCTCGGCAATGTGCGGACCGGGATCAATCTCATGGTCACTCTGTTTCTGGGTGGCCTCTGGCATGGGGCATCCTGGACGTTCGTCGCTTGGGGCATCCTGCATGGATTCTATCTGGTGGTGGAACATTTTTTGCGGCAGCATTTCGGTGGCGCCACCTGGACTAAAGAGCGATGGGGCCGATTGGGGCTGGGGTTGCTCACGTTTTTTCTGGTTTCCCTGGCCTGGGTTTTCTTTCGCTCCGCTGATTTTTCTTCCGCTTGGTTGTTGATGCGTTCTCTTTTCGGTTTTTATGACCAAGGCTCTCAACTTTTATCGACACGCGAGATTCTCCAAGTGTCCATTGTGGTTGTGGGACTGCTTGGCTCGCACTGGTATTTGCACGAGAAACGCCTGGAGCATGCCATGGAAAAATTTTCCGCATCGTTCGTGGTGAGCGTCTGGGTCATCATGTTGTGTGGATTGATCCTGATGCAGGGAGGGGCCAATGCCTTCATCTACTTCCAGTTTTAAAACCTTCAGGTTGGAGCGGATCATTCCGCGTCACCACTGGGTGCGCCTCGCCCTGGTCAGTCTTGCGTTCACTCTGGCGTTGACCCTGGGATGGGAACTTTACTGCCGCCATCTGGGATATCAGCCAACCTTGAACGACACTGAGGATCTGTGGGCCAGCCGCCGCGTGCTGGTCGATGAGGACCCCACCCGGACGGTATTGATCGGCGCTTCGCGCACGCTTTTCGATTTTGATATGGATGTGTACGAAAAAGCAATGGGCGAGCGGCCTCTGCAACTGGCAACTGTTGGAACCAATCCGGGGGCTTATCTTAAGGACCTGGCCGATCATCCAGAATTCAAAGGAACGGTCATCGTCGGTGTGGTGCCGGGGCTGTTTTTTGCTCCCGGCGGTCCGCCGGTGGAAAGCCCGAAAAAACACTTCAAGCGCTACCGTGAATGGAGCCCGACCCAGCGGGTGGGCCATCATCTGGGGATGTTTCTGGAAGGGCAACTGGCGTTACTACAACAGGACGACCTGACTTTGAACCAACTCCTGCTGTCGTTGAAAATCCCGAATCGAGCAAAAGCCAAGGTCCCGCCGGAGTTACCGCCGTATTTCTATGAGGTCGATGCCGAGCGGCAGGGAGGCATGACCGACATCGCAGAGAAAGATATCAAGCTGCAAAAACGCATTCAGCAAATCTGGATTCCGCTATTCACGCCTCCACCTCCTCCGCCAGGAACCACGGATTTGGAAAATCGTGCCCAACACCAAAAGACGATCGATGAAATTCTGGAGAAAACCAAGGGCCATGTGGAACAAATTCGCGCCCGTGGCGGCAAGGTGGTGTTTGTGCGTTTTCCATCGACAGGGGAGTTGCGGGAGCTTGAAACCAAATACAGTCCGCGAACTGATACCTGGGACCGGATTCTGGAAGTCACCAACGCACCGGGTATTCACTTTGAGGACTATCCCGAGTTGAGTGGATTTGACTGCCCCGAATGGTCGCACCTCAAAAAAGTGGACGCCACACTGTTCACCCAACGATTGACTGCTTTGTTTCAAAAACTTCGATCAGAGGGTAGAATGTGAGGAGTGATTTTATCTTTGTATCTCTCTCGAATCAGACCGAGATACACCCTTTAACCTGATTTTTACCAGCCATATAAATTCCCCTCATCTGCTTCTTGAGTTAAAATGTCTCTATGGACGTGAATCAAATTCGTTTCGCTATTTTCCTGGGAGTCTTCATTCTGATGTTGGCGCTGGAGCAATTTATCCGGCGGCATCCGTTGGTCGACTCCAAGCCGCGTCGATTGGGTATCAACCTCGGCATCACCGGGTTGGACATTATTCTGGCGCGGCTGGTGTTTGGTGCGGCGGCGGTGGGCGCGGCTGAGTTCGTTCAGAAAAGAGGATGGGGGGTGCTCAACTACTGGGAACTCCCATCCGGGGTGGAGCTTGCCATCACCGTGGTGTTTCTCGATTTCATGATTTACGTTCAGCATGTGGTGGTGCACATGATTCCTTTTTTTTGGCGGTTTCACATCGTGCATCATTCCGATCTCGATCTGGACGTTTCATCTGGCTTGCGGTTTCACCCCGTCGAAATTCTAGGCTCGCTGCTGTTTAAGATTGGAATCATTCTGGCGCTCGGTCCCACGCCGTTTGCGGTGCTGGTGTTTGAGGCCATACTCAATGGCATGGCCATGTTCTCCCATTCCAACATCGCCCTGCCCCTGTGGTTGGACAACGCTCTGCGCTATGTGATCGTGACGCCGGATATGCACCGCATTCACCACTCTATCGAGACGAACGAAACTAATTCCAATTACGGGTTCAATCTGTCAATATGGGACCGTCTGCTCGGCACCTATATTCATAACGCCAAGAGACCTCAGCCGGAAATCGTGATCGGCGTTCATTCCTTCCGCAAACCCGAGGAGGTATCGCTTTTAAATTTACTGCTCATCCCGTTTCGCAAAATTCCCTGACCTTCCTTCCTTGAACCGTAGCAGGAGAAACACTCATGACCGTTCGCCTGACTAAAATCATCGCCACCCTCGGACCCGCCAGCGGCACTAAAATCAAGATCAAAGAACTGGTTAAAACGGGGGTCAACGTATTTCGCCTCAACCTCTCGCACGGCGATCATGAAGTCGTTCGCCAATGGATCGACTGGATACGCGAAACCGAGGAAGAACTGAAAACCTTCATCGGCATTCTTCTGGATCTTCAAGGGCCCAAGATCCGTGTGGGAAAATTTAAAGACGGGTCCATCGAACTCAAGAACGGCAAGGAAGTGGTGTTCACCACCGAAAAAGTGGTTGGCTCAGAAACTCTGATTCCTATCCAGTACGCGAGTTTTCACAAAGATGTGAAGCCGGGCGACCAGGTGTTTTTAAACGACGGCAATCTGTGCGTGGAAGTAAAGAAAGTTTCGGGGCATCGGGTGACGGTGGTTGTGAAAGCCGGAGGGACTTTGTCCGATCACAAGGGTGTGAATCTGCCGGATTCCTCTCTCACCACAAGCCCACTGACACCCAAAAGCCGCAAGGATCTGCAATTCGGCTTGAAAGCCGGGGTTGATTTCGTGGCCCTGTCATTTGTGGGTCGAGGAAAAGATATCGATCAACTGCGACGGCTGATCCGCACGTCAGGAGGGGATGCGGAGATCATTGCCAAGATCGAACGGAAACAGGCGGTGCAAAATTTGGAAGAAATCGTGGCGGCGACAGACGCGGTGATGGTGGCCCGTGGCGATTTGGGGGTGGAAATTCCTTTTGCGGACGTTCCTGTGGTTCAGCAGAAAATTTTAATGGAATGCGCCCGAATGTGCAAACCGGTGATCGTTGCCACCCAGATGCTGGAATCGATGATAACCAACCCAAGGCCCACTCGGGCAGAAGTTTCAGATATTGCCAATTCCGTCATGTATTATGCCGATGCGGTCATGCTTTCCGGCGAAACGGCTATGGGCAAGCACCCGGTGGCGGCGGTCAGGGTAATGGTCGAAACGGCGATCAAGACGGAAACCTTCCAAAGGCAAAGCCCCCGGATCATGCGCTGGAATGCGTCTGAAAGGGGAGACACATCTATTGCCATGGGGATCACCCATACAGCCAATCATCTGGTGGAATTGCTTCAGGCGCAAGCTGTTATCGTATTTACCTTAAGCGGGGGAACGGCCCGGATGATGGCGGCTCCGAATCCGATGGTGCCGATATTCGCTTTTACCTCAAGTTTGGATCGGGCCAGACGGTTGACATTGCTACGGGGCACGATTTCATTGCTCATGGATAAAAATAAGGATTTTCTTGAGGATATGGAGGCGTTGTTCCGGGTTCTGAAAGATCGGCGTCTGGTGAAGAAAAATGACCGGCTGGTCATCACCGCCGGACTTCCTTACCATATTCCAAACCGGACAAATGTCGTTCGGGTGGAAGTGGTCTCTTGATTTATTTCCCGTTGGCAAAAATTCCTGATAAAATTTGTTGATGTCGTTCCGTTATTATATTATTTCAGCCATTCTCGTATTGACCCTCACCGCGGCCATCAGTGTCTGGCGGCAGAAAAAAACCAGGCGGGAGATATTGACAGTTCTCTGCCAGGTGGTTTTTGGTCTTGCCGTTATTCTGGGGATTGTGGCAGGTGTTGCCAAGTTGATGGAAATGCTCGGCATCGCGCAGTCAGGGTTCGTTTTATAGGAGCGCCTGTGGAATTTTCACCGTTCATGTTTTTTTTCTTATTTTTATCGTTTCTGGGGATTTCCTTTTCCATGGGAATGTTACTCCACTCCGCGTTTATGTATGAAGATAAAAATAATATGAAAGGTGACAGTAAAAAAAGTTGGGTTCTATGCATGATAGCGGGAACCGGGGTCACTGGCTGGATGTTTTATTACGGGTATTATATGAATTTCGTTCGATGATGGGTCTTATTTGGGGAAAGGGAGTCCATCTTCCAACAACCCGTTCAGCTTCAAATAGAGCCCGTCAAAGTTCACCTGGATAGAACTTCGACCAACCGATCGCAGTCATTTTTATAGGTGAGAATATCTTCCCTTTCTTCCTCGTCAAGATCATCCGCTAAATGCTCCTCGAGCAATTCTATTGCGTCATTCAATCCCCCGGCCACAATATCCAGATCGGATTCATTCAAAGCATACAGGGATGAATTTTGTTTGAGTTTGTCAAAAACACGGGTGTATTTCGCGTGGTATTCAAAAAGGGTATTCCGTTTTTTTTCGGAGATATTGCCTTTGAGTTCTGTATTCATATCAGAAATGGAATCGTTCAAAGCCATTTTGATGATGTCGATATCTTTTTCGCTGATCGAAGCTAAGGATTTCATTTTCACCCTTCCTGCAAAATCAAGACTATAGGGATAGTCAGAGAGTTCATGAGTTTATGGATCTGGCGGTAGGTACGGACGAAAACGGAACGCCGTCATGTCAACAAACCGCCTAATATAATATAACGTAATTTACCCGATATTTTATATGGAAGTAAGCAAAATTTTTAAATTCAGAGGATTTAGGAGTTTTTCAGCAGGGTGGTGGCGGTAACTGTGAAAAAAAATGCCGGTTTGCCCGGCTTTTTGCGGGGCAAACCAGCGGTTCAGACGATCAACGGAAATCAGGAACCGATTTTAATTTCCACCCTCTTGGGTTTTGCGACTTCCTTCTTCCCAAGAGAAACTCTGAGAATCCCTTTTTCCAATTTGGCGACTACTTTATCGGGGTCTACCTGATCGCCAAGGCGGAAGCTCCTCTCGAAATTCTGCGAACGAAACTCCCGAATACGGTAATTATCTTCCTTGGTTTCTTTTTCCTCTTTTACGCTTCCCCGAAGACTCAGCACGCCTTCCTTGATTTCCACATTAATATCATCCTGTACCATTCCAGGAACCTCAGCCGTGAGAAGAAACTCGTTCTCATTTTCGACAATATTCACCCTTGGATGGACCGCACGAACGGTCTCAGGATCAAAGAAATCCATCAAGTTCCTCGGGAAAAACGGCTCCATATCGCCATTAAAAAAATTCTGAAGGTTTTTATTTGGATTGTAAGTCGTCAGTTTCATTTTAATACCTCTCATTCTGGACAAAGTTTCAAGATGGGTCATGACCTCGTTGTTTGCCTCTCCTGCTATATAAATAGTATCGCAATGCCAGCGTGTCAAGGGGATGGAAGAGTTAATTTTAATGTTTCAGTTTTTCAGACAGAGTCATGAAAAAGAGACCGTCAAATGCAGGTAAAACAGCGGGGGATAAAGTTTCGGAGTACGGTTAGGGAAGGGAGTAGAGGTGGTCCCATAAATTCGGACAGGGTGTTAAGCTACGATTTATGATCAAAGGAGGGTCATGGATATGAGTAAGACACGTAAGAATTATCCGGCAAGTTTTAAGGCAAAAGTTGCTTTAGCGACGTAGCGGGAGGAGGTTCCGATATCGGAATTGGCTTTAAAGTATGAGGTCTATGCGGTGATAGGCGGCGGGGTTTGAATTCAATTTTAGGGCCCAAACACTCCCCACAAACAAAAATGACTTACAGCCGAAGCCGTAAGTCATTTATATTTAAAGTGGGCCCAGCAGGATTCGAACCTACGACCTACCGGTTATGAGCCGGGGGCTCTACCAACTGAGCTATAGGCCCGATACTATTTATCCTTCTATAAAACTGCGGAGTTTTTTACTGCGACTGGGATGCCGCAATTTGCGCAGTGCCTTGGCTTCTATCTGCCGGATTCGCTCACGGGTAACGGAAAAATCCTGCCCCACTTCTTCGAGCGTGTGTTCCGAATCCAATCCGATGCCAAAACGCTTTCTGAGAACTTTTTCCTCCCGTGCGGCAAGGGTGGACAGGACTTTCAGCGTTTGCTCCTTGAGGTCTTTCTTGACCACGGCATCTATGGGAGAAAGAATCTTTTTATCTTCGATGAAGTCTCCCAGATGACTGTTTTCTTCTTCGCCAATCGGGGTCTCCAGGGAAATGGGTTCCTTGGCGATTTTTAATACCTTGCGGACTTTATCCACAGGCAGGTTCATTTTTTCGGCGATTTCCTCCGGGCTGGGTTCGCGGCCGAGTTCCTGCACCAGATGACGGGAGACCCGGATCAGCTTGTTGATCGTTTCAATCATGTGCACCGGAATACGAATGGTGCGGGCCTGGTCTGCGATGGCGCGGGTGATTGCCTGACGGATCCACCAGGTAGCATAGGTGCTGAACTTATAGCCCCGCTGGTATTCGAACTTATCAACGGCTTTCATCAGTCCAATATTTCCTTCCTGGATCAAGTCCAGAAACTGGAGTCCGCGGTTGGTGTATTTTTTTGCAATACTGACGACCAAACGCAAATTGGCTTCTGCCAGTTCTCTTTTCGCGGTTTTGTCTTTTACCCGGCCACGGGCAATGGAACGGACGGTCATCAGTAAATGCTCTTTCGGAGTATCCGTTTCCTTTTCGATTTTTTTGATTTTTTTTCGGCCGCTTTGCATCGCTTTCAGGTGATTGTCATATTGGATCTTGGTGATGACTTTTCCGGAGGTTATTTTAACGCTCTTTTGGTTGGTCCAGTTTTTGGCCAGCTTTTTGATTTCGGCTAGAGTGACCCCCAATTGTTTTTCCAGGTTGCGTTCCTCTCTTCCTGCGGAGCGAATCTGACCGGCAATTTCGTAGATTTTCTCAATGATTCTATCCATCACATTCACGCTCAGGTTGATTTCTGAAACGATTTGCTCCATCAATTTTTGTTGGGTTTTTTCTTCCTTGTCCAGCTTGGCTTTCATTTTTTCGGAGATCCTTGAGGCCATTTTATCCTTTTGGATGCGCTGGAGTTTCTGTTCCTGGATTTTGAGATTCTTTATGTTCTTGAGGAATTTTTTGGTCTCTTTTTTCTCAAAGTCTTCATTTTTTACTTCGGGTTCTGCCACCGTACTGATTTTAAAAACACTGACTTCCTCATTTTTTACTTTTTCCCCCAGTGCGATGATTTCATTCACCGTAACCGAACAGTTGGCAACGGCTGAAATAACCTCCTGCTGACCCGCTTCGATTCTCTTGGCGATGTCTACTTCACCCTTTCGAGTCAGAAGGGAGATGGTACCCATTTCACGCAGGTACATGCGTACCGGGTCGTCGATGGATACGGAATCGGCCTTTGCGCTGTGGATTTCTTCATCGGCGCCATTGCCGGATTTTTCCTGATCGCCTTTTTCGGCGAGCAGTTTTTCCCCCTTCAACCGGTTGTCTACGATATCGATCTCGTTTTCCCCGAACAGGTGCATCAGGTCATCGATTTGTTCAGGAGTCACAAGGTCCTGGGGAAGTACATCATTCACTTCTTCATAGGTCAGGTACCCCTTTTCCTTGCCATGAGAAATCAATTGGTTGATTTCTGCAACGTTCGTGAGTTTATGGGTGGTGGGCATCGACGAAGTTTCTCCTCAATTAGCTGTATAATTAATTGAAATTTTTATCCTTGAATTAACGAAATCTGTATTTTTTGAAGCTGACTGTGAAACTCACGGGACTGTTCCGATTTTCCGGCTTTTTCCGCTTCATTTCTCATTCGTTTTAATTCTTTAATTTTCTGTTCGAGATTTTCTTTTCTTAACTCATTGATGCAGTCGATGGCTCCCTGATCAGTGTCATCAAAGGTAATAGGCTCAAGGCCTATCTGGGTCAATAAGGTTCTGACTTCCGGGTTTTCTATTTGATCCAGTAACGGGGAAATCTGAATCGGTTGTCCGGCTTCAATAAATTGATAGATATACTCTCCAACCTGCTTTAAATCCGGGTCAATAAATTCCTCAATCGAAATCTGGCTACAAATTTTCCGGGCCACCTGCGGGTCAGACAACATGAGATGAATCAAATACAACTCCGGTCTGTTTTTTTTGGAAGAGCGGGTTTCCAGGACATTAAGTTTAGGTTGATTTTGAGTCAAAGCCTTTTTCAGTTCTTTGCGCAAGGCGGTGTCATCAATACCGACCTTCTCCCAAAGATATTTTATCCACTCACTTCTTTCCAGATCAGTTTTTATTTTCTTCAACAGGGGAAGAACCTTGTTGACCACATCCATGCGTCCCGAAGGCGTCTGGAGCGTGCCTTTTTCGATGATCTCATCAATATAAGATTCAAAATAGGGCTTTGCGTTTTGAATTTGTTTTAAAAAAGCTTCTCCGCCAAACTCGTGAATAAAAGAGTCAGGATCTTGCCCGTCCGGAAGTTGGACGACTTTAGTGATTAAATCGGCTTCCAAAAGAGTTTCAAACCCTTTTTGTGCCGCCTTTTTTCCTGCTGCATCGGAATCGAAGACCAACACCACATTGTGAGAGTGGTTTTTGATCAAACCGGCTTGGTCTGGAGTCAATGCAGTCCCGCAAGTTGCTACAACGTTGTGGATCCCGTGCTGATAAGCCCGAACCTGGTCCAAATGGCCTTCAACCAGAATTGCCAGATTTTCTTTACGAATGGCCGCTTTGGCTAAATCCATGCCAAAAAGGTGTTTCCCTTTTACATAAAGCGGTGTTTCCGGCGAATTCATGTATTTTGGTTCGCCCTTATCAATGACCCGGCCACAAAACCCAATAATATTTCCATACAGGTCTTTTAACGGGAACATGACCCGGCCATGAAATCGGTCGAAATAGTCTTTGTCCGACCCGTCATTTTTCTTGATAATCAACCCAGCCTTGGCCATCTCCTGAAGGGAAGACGGGTTGGTTCCTCCGAGTGCAGTTATCAGGTCCTGCCAGTTCTGGGTGGCCCACCCCATCTGATATTTAGCCAAACTGTCTTCGCTTATATGCCGTGATTTTAGATACTCACGAGCTTTTTCCCCTTTTTGAGGGTGATTCAATGTGGCGGTAAAATATTCCGCCGCCAGTTGATTAAATTTCAATAATGCTTGTCGCTCCTGCTCTTTTTTATCCTGCGTTTTACTCCGCTCGGGGGAGGGCAGGGTAATACTCGTCCGGGAGGCCAGTATTTTCACCGCTTCCACAAACGGAATGCTTTGCGTCTCCATCAAAAATTTGAAGACATTGCCGCCAGCACCACAGCCAAAGCAGTGGTAAATCTGTTTTTCAGGGCTCACTGTAAATGAAGGTGTTTTTTCCGAATGGAACGGGCAAAGACCTTTATAGTTCTGCCCGTTTTTTTTAAGCAACAGGGCATCTGAGACGATCTCGACAATATCTGCGCGGGATCGTATTTCTTCAATGATATTTTCAGGAATAAAGTGTTTCAATTTATTTAAAAGGCAATCCTGGGATGAAAGAAATCGCTTCCATTTCCGGGTTTAATATTGTTCTCAGAAATGGAATAGTGTTCCGGCGGAAAAACTTCCCTTTTAATGTATGTTTTCTAAATGAGACTTGAAGCTCTTGCCCTATATGGAGGGAATAAAAAGGGTGTTAATTCCCCAGGTATTCACCAACCAGGTCTTTAATCAATTTATTGTCTGCTTTTCCTTTAAACTCCGGGACCAATACTTTCATGATCCGTCCCATCTCTCCCTGATTTTGAACCCCCAGGTCCTTGATCACCTCTTGTACCCGATTCCTGAGAGCTTCTTCTGACACTTGCTCCGGCATATATACTTGCAAAATCTCGATCTCTTTTTGCTCTATTTCGCTCAGATCGAACCGGTCACCCTTTTCAAACAGAGTAATAGACTCTTTTCTCTTTTTAATCTGGCTCGCAATGATGGTGATGATTGCCTCGTCATCAAGGTCCTTTTTGATGTCGATTTCCTGATTTCTTATCTCCGAATGCAGGCCGCGGATTGTATTCAGTCGAATCTTGTCTTTTGCCTTCATTGCCTCCTTCATGTCGGAAAGGAGTATTGCTTTTAAACTCATAGTTTTATTCCAGTAAACAAAGCTCCAAATATATGGACTGATGTCAATTTTGTCAATAGGTTAGCGAGCAATTTTTAAGAAATGTTCTCTTTAAATTGAACATTTCCCTATTTATGCCAATTCAAATGGATTCCTGGGTGCTGCAAGGTGGGTCCGTTGCTTCAGGAAATTAAAAACGCCAACTTCACATGATATTATATTTTTCCAAAATATTGGATATATATTTAATGGTTTTGGAAGAATTTTTATCTTAAGATAGGAATCCCCAGGCAATATCCAATTTTTGCGGAAGGGGTTCTTGATTGAGTCAAGTAAAAATCTCTTTTTAATGAAAATTATTTAAAATAGCCATTTTTTAGTTATAATTCCAAGACATTCATTAAGTGGAGGAATCCATGCGACCTACTGCATATCATATGAGGACTGTGGTTTTACTTTTAGGTTTGTTTTTATGGCAGTTAAGCATCCCCGCAACTGCCCGTTGCATGGATACCACGTCCTCCATCATTTTTCAGGCAATGGAAGATGAAATGAACCGCTCATTAAATCATTTAAAAATTGATATTTTTGACCCTCCCTATTTTATCAAATATCAAATCCGTCACAATGACCATGTAAAAGTTGTTGGCAGTTTCGGGTCCTTGATTGACTCGAATGAATTTCAGGAACGCACTCTTTTCGTTGATGTCCGGTTGGGAGACTCCAAATTTGACAGCTCCACACCGGGAAGCCACCAATATCAAGTAAAACATTTACTCCCGCTTGATGATGATATTGATGCTCTGAAGAGGGCCTTATGGTACGAAACGGATTTGCGTTACAAACAGGCCATCATGAATTATATGAAAAAGAAGGGGCGGTTTGTCAGCGGGGTTGAAAAACACGAATTGGCGGACTTTTCAAAAGGCCACAGCCCGGTGGTTCGGATCGCCCCCGCTCCCGAATTCAGCCCAAATATTCGGGAATGGGAGAATGTCGTTAGAAGGACATCCGCTTTATTCAAACAGGCTCCGGAAATCGAAAAATCAAGCGTCAAAATTCATGCGGATCGGGCAGTTCGCTACTATTACGATTCCGAGGGAAATAAAATTCGTTCAGACTCCATCAATTATCAATTAACGCTCGAAGCGTCAACCAAGGCAGAGAACGGAAGCCCCATCCACGACCAGGAAACCTTATTTTTTACCCAGCAGGAAAATTTTCCTTCAAAAGATTTGCTGGAAGAAAAAGTTACCCGGCTGATTCAAGGTATTAAAGCGTTGCAGGGGGCTTCGCAAGCTGAAACCTACGTGGGACCTGCACTGTTCAGCCCGGATGCCGCCGCAGTTTTGATTCACGAAGCGGTGGGTCATCGGTTGGAAGGGGACCGGTTGCGTATTGCCACTGACGGCAAAACTTTTATGAAGAAAATCGGTAAAAGGATATTACCCCCTTTTCTGACGGTGCTGGATAATCCGCAAATAAAGCAGTTGGATGGTGTTGACCTGGCGGGTCATTATATGTTCGATGATGAAGGGCAAAAAGGCGAGGAAGTCGTTCTTATTGATCAGGGGATTTTGAAAAGTTTTCTGTTATCCCGGTCTCCTGTTTTGGGCTCGGAGAAGACCAATGGACATGCCAGAAGCGATGGAATCAAAGCCCCCATGTCACGTATGGGCAACCTGATTGTTCATTCCACAAAAATGGCCTCTTCTGAAAAATTGAAACAGTTGCTGATTGAAGAAGTTCAAAAGCAAAAAAAACCTTATGGCCTTTTTATAAAAAAAATCGAAGGGGGAGAAACTCAAACCGAATCTGCCAATTTCCAGGTATTTAAAGGCAAGCCACTTTATTTGTACAAAGTTTACCCGGAAGATGGAAGAGAAGAGCTTGTCCGCGGGGTCGAGTTCGTCGGGACGCCACTTTCGATGATCAGTAAAGTCATCGCAACGGGCGATGATGACCAGGTGATCAATGGCTTTTGTGGAGCGGAATCCGGATTTTTACCGGTAACCAGTGTGACTCCCAGCTTTTTGCTTTCTGAGGTTGAATTGCAACTGTCTCATGAACAACCTCTTCGCCGGCCCATACTTCCACCGCCTCCTCTTTAATCAAAAGAATTCCTCGTAGCTCTGCTACGGGGTTTCCTTTCACATTCCCCTCCTTTGCAAGGAGACCTTTGCATAAGCACTGGTCATCT
>JAQCGX010000032.1 GCA_027619975.1 Nitrospinota bacterium | reverse complement strand
GGCAGGTCGCCTGTTCCACTAAAACAAAAGACGCTTCTTTGAATTGGCGATTCGGTGCCGTTGTCAATTTTTAGAAGTGCCCTTATGTTAGATTTTCTTATGCCTAATTTAAACGATGAACTTTAAAGTTATCGATCTTCTTATCGGAACGTGTTCAGGAGCCATTATAGCCTTTGCCGTCAGTCAAATCATCCCCGCCCATTGGAATATGTTTCTAGCAATGGCGGTGGGCGGAGTCATCGGCATGGTTTTGAAGTTCATGTTGCTGATTCTTTTGGCGCCTTTTTTCGGGGCCTTTGAAGTCATGATTCCGGTGAGCCTCATTGCCATGATGGTCGGCATGCTAAGCGGCATGGGCGCCGCTCAGGGCAGTGTTCCTGTTGAGTGCATTGTAGCCGTTGGCGGAGTTTTGGGTTTCACCGTGGCGTTGCTCATATATTTTTCTAATAAAAAACTGCTGCGCTCCACTTAACTCATGGCCAAACATAAAAATTACGATGGGCTCGCCCGAGTTTTCGACTTTTTTCGCCAGGGAGACATGCGTCGATGGGGCGATGCGCAAAAAAATCTTTTCCAAAGAATGCAGGGGAAAGTTTTGCATATCGGCGTCGGCACCGGGATGGAGGTCATCAATTTTCCTCCCGGTCTCGACATCACCGGCATCGACCTCAGCCCGCAAATGCTGAAACGCGCTCTCTTAAGAGCGGAACAATATCAGGGTAAAATCCGATTTTGCCTGATGAATTCGGAATCCCTGGCTTTTCCCGACAACACCTTTGACACCATCGTTACGGTCTGTGTGTTCTGCACCGTGACCCACCCGGTCGCAGGATTGCAGGAGTGTCGCCGGGTACTGAAACCAGGCGGAAAATTATTGATGTTTGAACACGTTATGAGTAAAAACCTCGTTTATGGGTTGAGCCTCAAATTCATGTCCTTGTTCACCGAGGCACTGGAAGGAACCCACCTCGACCGCGATACCGTAGCAAATGTCCGCAAAGCGGGATTCAAAGTTCAGTCGGAACAAAACGTCTACCTGGACATCGTGAAAGCTATTGAAGGAGTCAAACAACCCGTGTGATCCTCCACAGACCCCTATTGCCCGCCATCAAATTTTGATTCAAGGCTTCTTCTTTGTGACTTCTGGTTTGGGTGTCGATATCAAAAAATAGTTTTGTATCAGCTTATCGTCCATCATCCGGTTTGCCATTTGCAACGCGGCATCTTTCGCATCAAAAGGGCCAACACGAATCTTGTACCAATCACCTCCCGACTGGCGAGGCGATTTGACAATGAAAATATCCTTCACGCCCTTTTGCTTAAGAAATTTTATAAGCTGATTCGCTTGTTTGGAAGAAGTCACAGCGGCAACTTGGATGGAATGCACTTTATTTTGTTTGGTTGCGACCGGCTTGGAACTCGGTGCAACAGCCTCAGGCGGTTTTACTTTTTCTTCAATAAGGTCTTTATGGCCGGTCCTCCATTGTATCAGCCCAAGCCCTACCACCACCAAAAAGAAAAGCACAGAAAGGGAACCCAGTTTTACCCACAACCGGGCTTGACCAAAATAAATTACCCCATCAATCAGCTTTAGAAAAAGCCTTTTAACCATCCTTTGGAAAAACTTACCAATCCCCAGTATTCCATTTCCCAGCCTGTGAAGGATCGAATGCTCCATTCCCAGCCGGACTTTCAGGCGGCTGATTTCTTGAACGTCGTCACGACTGAACAGATTGATTTTTTTCAGATGTCCGAAAATCCGGCTATCTTCCACAGCCTGCCTGATTTCAGCCTGTTTGCCGGGCTCCAACTGGGAAAACGTTTGCCCGCACTTTTCATGCAAAACCGGATCGATTCCTTCAAACAACTCCTGACAATAAATTTTTCCGAGGATTTCCCGCATCCTACGGTCTTCGGTCAATTGCAGAGGCAGTGCCTGCAAATAAAAACGCAGGGCATTCATGTCCGCCCGATCATTTTCCAATAAAATGGGGACCACAAATTGCAAAATTTCAGGAGCGACGTTGGAATGATTTTCCACGGCATATAAAAGCACCGGTTCCGTTTTTGCGGACAGTTTTTGTTTTTGTAAGAAAATTGCCGCTAGATGGTTAATGATGAAAGCGTCTTTATAGTCTTCCGCTCTCAGCATCACCATGAGCAAGTCGATTTCATTTTCGGTCAAATCCCCTCCCTGCCGGAGGATGGATAGCAACGGCGAGCGAAACTTTGAATTTTGTGGGTTCTGCAAAAACGCTTTTAAATAGATCTTGAGGGCTTCCGGTTCTTCACGGCCAATGGACAAAAGAAAATCGGCGTATTTACGCACCACCAATCCTCTGAAGCGGCGAGCCTGACCGGGAAGAAAAAAGGAGGACTCTGTGAAAAGAATCAATTTCTCAAATTGCAGGGTGATCAATTGCTTGTCGTTTAAGGGACCGACCCCTTTCAATGCATGAAAGGCATTTTGGAACCGCTGATCGCCAATCTGTCCGGTGGCAAAAAAACCGAAAAAGACACTGATAAATAGCAGTGTCCACTGGATCATTCCATCATCGAACCCTGCTGTTGGAAGGGCGATCTCGTGAACCAGATAAAGGGTAAAAAAACCCAGAAATATAAACAGGAAAAGTGAAATCCCGGTTCGCAGTATAAAAAATTTTAAGGTCTGAAACATAACGGTATCTCGAAAACTACAGCCTTATGTAGAAGTTTCCCTGAAGTTCAGGGGCTGACGATCGCCAATACCAAAAAGGATTAACCCTTTAAATCCCGGTGGTCATTAATTATCCGAACCAAAAAATAGATCTGAGGTGGCGGAAATTGCCTCATCCAGTTTCTGCATGAAATCAGTTGGAGGAGGACTGAGATCCAATTCCTCTTTGACGGCGACCCGCATGGTTTCCTCGGATTTCCCATCGGCGAGGAACCCCGTTTGAGTATCCACGGTTTCAAATTTGATTCCTGCAGGAACGGGAAACTTCACTATATTTTTCCCCTCCAATACCTTTTGCAGAAAAAACACCCAGATAGGCGCCGCCGCTCTCCCTCCTGTCAGCCCTCTACCATTGCGATCCAGCATCGGTTCATTATTGTCGTACCCCACCCAGACAGAAACCGAAAAGTCTTTCGTGAATCCATTGAACCAGGCATCCTTAAAATCGTTCGTGGTTCCTGTTTTTCCAGCGGCTGGAGGTAAAAAACCCATTCGGCGAACCACGCTTCCCGAACCTGCCTCCACCACTCCCTGCATCATATCCAGCAAGGGATACATGACTTTTTGTGGAAATCTCTGAACCCCCTGGTAAAAATGTTCATACAGCTGGTTGCCGTGAAAATCTTCAATTTTCTCGATAAAGTAGGGTTCGTTATAAATTCCCAGGTTGGCAATACCGCTAAAAGCCGAAGCAATTTCCAGGGGGGAGACACCGGAAGTTCCCAACGCCAGAGACAGATGATTTCCCAAAGGGCTTTTGATGCCAAACCGTCGTGCGGTTTGGATTACCTTATCCGGTCCCACTGCCTGTATGAGTTTCGCGGAGACAACATTGATGGATTGCATCAAGGCCTTTTTGAGGATGATATCACCGGCAAATTTTTCACCAAAGTTTTTCGGCTCCCAGGGTTCGTTTCCTGGAACCTCAATAGAGATGGGTTCATCCTTCACCACCGTGGCCGGGGAGTAGCCTAACTCTTCCATGGCCGTCAGATAAACAAACGGCTTGAAAGAAGAACCTGGAAGGCGGTTATTGGATACCGCGCGGTTGAACTGGCTATGGGAATAGTTTTTCCCGCCCAAGAAAGCTCGAACTGCACCGCTCTTGTTTTCCACGGAGACCAACGCCACCTGTAAGGGATCTTTGGATTCACGTTTTCGCATACCCTCTTCCAGACCTTCCAGATGCGAGAGGGCCGCTTTTAAAGCCAATGATTGCTGCAGGCTGTCCAGAGTGGTGTAAATTTTCAAACCCCCGAAATGGACAAACTCTTTGCCATAGTCTTTTTCAAGTTTATCGATCACGAAATCTAAAAAATAGAGATTAGGATCGGAGAAATCCTTTGGTTTTCGCAGTTCGAGGTCGGATTGAACAGCTTCCTCATTTTGTCCAGCGGTGATCCAACCCTCGCTCTCCATACGTTTCAACACGAAACGGGCCCGGTTCATGGCGCGTTCCATATTATTAAAAGGATTGGAGCTGTTTGGAGAGTTGGGCAGTCCGGCCAATAATGCCGCCTGTAAAAGGGTCAAATCCTGTGCCCGTTTAGCAAAATAAACCTGAGAAGCTTCCTCAACTCCATAAGCGCCACTGCCAAAATAAATTTGATTGCAATAGGCCTCCAGGATCATCTCCTTGGTAAACGTAGCTTCAAGTTGTAAAGCGATAAGGAGTTCTTTGATCTTGCGGACAAAGTTTCTCTCAAAAGAAAAAAACAAATTCTTCGACAATTGTTGCGTGATGGTGCTGCCGCCCTGAGTGACCCGTCTGGCTCGGATATTGGCCAGGAACGCACGAAGGAGCCCTACATGGTCCAATCCCTGATGCTTGAAGAAATTTGCATCTTCAACGGCTACAATGGCATTTAAAAAGTTTGGAGAAATATCGCCAATGGAAACGGGCAGCCTCTCGCCTAATACCTTAATCCTTTCTCCATCGGAGGAGTAAATCTCGGTCGGCAGGCTCAGATTGATATTTTCCAGATTGGCGGGAAGTTGAGGAAGGTCTTTGCTGAGCACAAAGTAAACGCCCATTCCAGCTAAAACCACAAACAGCAGAACCGTGTACAGGAAGAAATAAAATTTCTCAATCAGGGGGCGGGTCAAAAGTTTCCTCCGGAAGGAATCGCCAGGGAAGTTAAATCTCCGGTCGAATTTTCACCCTCCGTTTTTTCAATTTGAGAAAGCATGTTGTACGCAATATCCAAAGGCACCGGAATCAAAAGGACACCGATGTAATAGTCGGTGGTGTATTCAATTCCAAACACCATATGGTTATTTGAGCTGGAAGCCTGATCAGAAATTCCGATGCGGGTGACGTGATAATCTTTCGCAAGAAACCATCGGGGCTCCGGAAAGACAGCTTTCTGGGTTCGGGCATCCAGTGTCTCGATGATCGAAACCACCTGCTCTCTGGAAAAAATCCGGGCATCCTTGAATCCCATTTCATCCAACCGCCCACGCTTGATGGTACGGGTCGAATTCACTTCAAACAAGGTGTCTACGGAAAGAAAAATTTCCCGGAGGGGAACTCCCTGGAGATCGAGAAATCCAATGGTGATCCAGGGACCAAATCTTTTTAGAAAGACGCGATCCCAGGTTTTTTCCGCATCGATTTGCAGCAACTCATACGGAGAAACAATGCGCTCGGACCAGGGGCCTGGAAAATCGAAATACAAGTCGATAAATTTTTTCCGGGATACAACCAAGGGAAAGGCAGGCTCCACCTTTTCAAACAACTGCTTGAAAGTTTGAATGGACTCTGCTGAGTTTTCTTGAAGGTTCAGAACCGAGCGAATCGATTGAATCTTGGCTTGCGCCACAATGGCCTCGCGGTCCCGCTCCCAGATACGGCCCAACTGAGGTCGCTCATGGTTCTGCCACTTGAGGTAGTGGCCAATGCCGCGCTCGAAAACCTTCCCGTAAAACTCCAAGCCGCCCACCCCAACAAGCAGAGCAAGCAGTATCGCGCCTTGCCATTGCCTTGAAACTTCGGCGGATTTCACAGAATTTTATCTCACAATAGATTATTGGGGACAACGGGCCATCATTTTTAACTTACCGAGTTTCCTCGAATAAGTTTTTTTAACGACCTTTTCGGCGAGTTTGCTTTTTCGGTTTGGAGGCTTTGGACTTTGCCCCCTTCACCACTTTTTTAGCGCTGGCGGTCTTTTCGGTGCGGCCCGCAGTTTCTTTCTTTGTCGCAGGGGAAGAGCTGGCTTCTTTCCCTTTTCCCTTTAAAACCTTACCGATATTGTCTAAACTATCTTTCTGCAACTCCGGGTCCATTTTTCGAAACAGAGACAGCAACTTTCTCTCCGACGGATGAATCGTAATAAGCTCTTTCTTCGCAGGGGTTTTAAAATTTATTTGCCCCGCACTGAAATCAACGAGCCCGACCGCTGGAGGCGTCGAACTTTTCGTTAACGTCTTTACAGGCGAAATCAAACTTTTCGCGACCTCATTGGTGAGAAACTGCTCCAGGGACAGGTTTCCCAATCTGGCGATTTTGACAAGAACCGAAACCGGAGCGTCCCTTTCGCCTGCTTCATACCTGACATAAGTTCGAAACCCTACCTTCAGGATATCCGACATCATCGCCTGGGTGCACCGGAGTTCCTTGCGAATCATCCTAAGGTTTTTGGCCATAATTGACATTCAATCTTCTCCTTAACCGAAAAGTGACTCTACCACTGTATTATAAACAAATGAAACTTTCATTTTCAAACGGATATTACCAAACATGAAGTTAAAATAAAATATTGATTTAAGTTTTTGTCATTAAATTGGGACATTAATGGCGCCCTGGGATCAGGCATTGAGGACTTTTGCCGCCTCTTTGGCAAAATAGGTCAAGATCATCTGCGCACCAGCGCGTTTGATGCTCAACAGAATTTCCATCATCACCCGTTCTCCGTCCACCCAGTTTTTCTCGGCGGCCGCCTTGACCATGGAATACTCCCCACTCACATTATAAGCGGCCACAGGAACCTGGACCTCCTCGCGGACCCTGCGGATGATATCCAAATAGGACAGAGCCGGCTTGACCATCACTATATCCGCTCCCTCTTCGATGTCCTGTAAAACTTCTCGTATGCTTTCATCAGAATTTGCAGGGTCCATCTGGTACGAACAGCGATCTCCAAATTTTGGAGACGAATCGGCGGCTTCCCTGAAGGGACCATAAAAGGCGGAAGCGTATTTCGCGGCGTAGGAAAGAATAATCGTGTCTTCGTGGCCTGTTTGATCCAGGATCCTCCGGATCGCCTGAACCCTTCCGTCCATCATGTCCGATGGAGCCACAATGTCCGCCCCTGCCTCGGCATGTGTATGCGCCATTTTCGCCAACAGTTCGAGAGTCGGGTCATTTAAAATCCGATTGCCCTCCACCAAACCGCAATGTCCATGATCTGTATATTCATCAATGCACACATCGGTGATCACGATCATTTCCGGGCAGGCAGACTTGATTTCCCTCACCGCCCGCTGGACGATTCCATCAGGATTATAAGCTTCCGAACCACGCGCGTCTTTTTTATCTGGAATGCCAAACAATACTACGGCGGGTATCCCCAAACTCTGGCTTTCTCTGACGTCTTTAACAAGGTTATCGATAGAACAACGAAAGATCCCCGGCATGGAAGAAATCTCCTGCCGAACCCCCTTCCCTTCGCAGACAAACATCGGGTCGATCAGGTCATCCACAGAAAGATGGGTTTCCCGAACCAACCGTAAAATTCCTGCCTTGGCCCTCAATCGTCTATATCTATGTACTGGAAATGCCATAAAAGGGTTTCGTTAAGCTTCTTAATTATATCCCCCAAAAACCATCCTTAGGGTCGCAAACAGAGAAAGACTATCACAGGTCTCCACCAACCTTCAAATTATTGAATCCCTTGAACCCGTTACCTGCCCATCTGAGGAAAAATTTGCCCCTTGGCAGTTTTCAAAAAAGAACGGTCTATTGAAAATCAAAATGCAAAGACTGACTCTTTTTTTAATCACAGGTGTTAATTTTTTGACACAATCTATTGAAATTAAACGCCAAAATTCAGATCTTTTGACTCCCCCAAAAAAACTTACCCCCCAGAACTCTTTTTACTTAAAAGCCTTGATAAATTAGAGAATCCACGTCGTTAGATGGCACAACTCTTGCTCCGATAACAATTGTTTTCCCAGTAATTATAACTACGCATAGAGCTGATTAATATTTTTTAGGAGAAAGCTGTCATGGACCCTTTCGATTCTCATCTGGATAAGGCGTATGAAAAACTCAACAAGGCAATCATGAATGCAATCGTATCCTCAGAGGATGTCAGGACCGTTCTGGCGGATTTTAAAGAAAAAGATATGATCAACAATCTTTCCGTTCTGAATTTAATTCTCAGCCTGGAAGAGCTTTCGGATTTAGTTTTCACAGACGATGATTCTTCCAGTTATGAGCCCCAGTCGGATGAATTTGCCTCTAAGGCAGCCGAAAAACCAGCAAAAATTGAATCACCCAATCCTTTTAAGGTTGATGGCAGGAATTTGACCCCAAATGAAATTCTGTTCGAGAGGTTTTTCCAGGGAAAATTTGACGCCGATAAGTGGCTTAAAAAAGTGGGATTAAAATTTTAAGCCTGCAATCATTTCACCGCATCGTACTTCTCTGTTCACGGCAAAATGACGAAGATCAACTTCTGTCATTTTTGCTCTGAACGAGGGTGAAGCCATCAAACCAATCAGCCACCTGTTTCAAATCCGCCTTGCTTGCAACCGGTTTCTTGACCGGCAACTCCTCTAATTTTTAAATATTTTGGAATCACAGGAGATGTATTTTATCTGTTTGAGAGGCACCACAATGACCTCGTCCGCTGTGGTAATTTCGAACAATTCCAAATCGTCACTGAAGCCGTGCTTTTCCGTCTGCTCGCATTCCAATTCCTGATTATCGACAAACACCACTTTCAACCTGTACTGCATGCTTTCTCCTTTTCCAATTTGACCTAAAGACCAGGGGCAGGATTCAATTCGGAGAGGCCATCATTTCAAATTTCTTTGACAAGGGGTCCCCCAGATAATCTTCCACGTAATTTTTCAAATATCCTTTTTCATACAATTTTTTATTGGATAGCTTGGAATTCACTTTATTCAAGACTTTGAAAGTGCAACGGGGAAATTTGGCTTTGAATTCGTCAAAAGTTTCTCCCGAAATGTCCATTTCCTCTTGAGACGACTTTTCCAGTATGACTTTGGGTAAATAAACTCGGGTTTGCCCCGTCAATCGCTTGGCAACATCGCTGAACGTCAATAGTGTCGTGCAATTGGAATCCCCGCCGAGGGTACTGTTGGGCACATAAAGAAATTTTGCTCGATTCTGACGGAACATCGTCAAAACCTTGTAAACATTCCCGGCCATCACCACGGTATCTTTTTTATCCAACTCACAGGCGTCAAAAACTTTTATGATTTTTTTACGGTTCAAAAAGGAAGTGATATCCGATTCCGTATGCAACATCATGATATTGGGAAGATCAAAACCGTAAATTTTCCGTGCTTCCTCTGCAAGGAATTTTTTTCCGTACCGCATCAGGGCGGTGGTGTCGGGATCGATATATTTCAGGGGCGTCAGGCATCCCATCCAGAGCAAAACATTGGGATTGATCTTAGAAATCGTTCGGGCGTCCTCCGACATGGTGTTCGCTCCGAAGGAATAAAAATTGGCGGATGTCACCGCCGGACCATCCAGTATTTCAAGCACCTGTTTAACGCTGGGGCCATTGGGCATCAGCTTTTTCCGGGCTTCGCCCAGGGTGATCACCGACAATTCAAAATTTATTCTGCCGGGGAATCTTTCGGCCAGTTTATTGATTCGTACCGGGTCCGTGTACCCAACGGTAAACATGATGATATTTTTATCGGTCTTCTCAAGAAACTCCTCGACCCAATCCAAAGCCTTGGGATGCAGAGGCAGATCCGTCCATTCCATATATTCGTTGCCACCCAGGACCCACGATTCGTCCTTCTTGGTGGGGTATTTCTGAATCTCATTAAAAATGAAATCCCAATCTTCCTGAGTGGAGCGGGGGGTATCGAAGGTTGTTCGGTAGCTGTGGTCTTTCTCGTAACAAAATGCACACTTCACCGGGCAGGTTTTACCCAGGCTTAAAGGAATCTTCCGATCCTTGATTTCGGCTCTGAAAACGTTATGAAGAAATTCTTTATCCACTGCCAACCTTCCTTCCCTGTCTTTTAAGATCAATTCTCATCGACGCACTGCCATGAGCTGGAGATTCGAATCCAGTCACTCCCATTCTTTGAAAATTTCAACAAACTGTTCATCGATAGGCACTTCAGCTTTTTGGTCATTGCTCAATTGCTGAGCTAAATGCTGCAGGTGTACCGAAGCGCATCCCATGAAGGCAATACTTTCCTGCTGTTTTTTATAACCACCCGCCTTTAATTTTTTTTCAAGTTCGGGAAGATGATTTTCATCAAAAGGATGAATTAACGCTACCTTCTTAAAATCCTCAACCGCTTCGCTGAAGTCTTTTTTCTCGTGATGACTCATTCCGCTTTTGAGGAGTTCCTGAGCCTCTCGGACTGCCTCTACCGTTACAGGTCCCACTATTCATATCTCCATTGATCATTGAGCAAAATAGTAATACGAAACAAACGCACCTTTGCAAAAAGGAACGGTTCCAAAAAATTCCTCAATACCGCGCGATTCCGCCCTGCGGTCCGCTTCCGCTGCAACTCGGATCAGAAATAATAATCCAGAATGATTACAGGCGTGGGGAAATTTCCAGCTATTCTATCATCCTGCAAACCAGAATTGTCAAGAAGTTAGGAATGTTTTGCTAAAAGGAGTGACACCCGTGGGACCGAGTGATTGAAAAAAAAGAACCCTTTTTTCATTAGAAAATGAGCCCCGCAGAATGGAGGCAAGGGCATACTTTAGCCGAAGGAAGTTCAGGCTTTTCCGCCTCACAGGTGAGGCGGGTATCAGTCAATTAAAAAAAGCCTGTTATTTTTTTTCTTCTACGGTTTCCGGTTTAACCTGCTGACCGTGGGGATACTTGTTTTCCATCGAACATGAGGTAATAGCCATCAAACCAATCGTTAAAACCAACAAGAACAAAACCTTTTTCATCCAACTCTCTCCTTTTTATTTTGACGCACATGCTATCAAAAAAAATTGAACCTGCCAATTTTAGATTTAGCTTTTTAGCAATATTTCTCCAATAATTCAATGAATTTTTTACATTTTTTCCTTACAATCGTGAATCGGACAATAAAATCACACCCCTGAAACCTGAGGCCGTTGTGTCAAACTCTTCCCCGCTGGATGCAGAAAAAATCCGAAATGACCTGAGACCCGTTCGTCTGGGTTCTTATATCCTTGTTTTTGATGAGATAGACTCAACCAATGACCTGGCTCAGAAGTACCTTGAAGAAGGAGCCTTGGAGGGGCTGGTCCTGATTGCTGAGTCGCAGACGCGCGGACGCGGACGTATGGGACGATCCTGGGTGTCTCCACCAGGAACCGGCATCTACATGTCCGTTCTGTTAAAACCACAGATTCAGCCGCAACGCCTGCCTCAACTGACATTGTTGGCGGGGTTGGCCTCAGTGCAGGCGATCAATGAGTTTTCAAGCCAGAAGGTGCAATTAAAATGGCCCAACGATATTCTGTTAAACGGGAAAAAATTATGCGGCATCCTTTCGGAGTATCACGCAACTCAAAGCGGTGAAAGCGCTGTAATCATCGGCATCGGGGTCAATGTCAATCACTCCCGAAATGATTTCCCTGAAGATTTAAGGCCAATCGCCACCTCCCTCATGATTGAAACCGGAAGCCCTGTGGACCGGCAGGCTTTAGCCACCGCTATCATTCGTCATCTGGATCAGGAGTACGACGCGTATCTCCAGAACAGGAGTCCGGATGTCATTAATAAATGGGCGAACCATTCCGACATGTTCGGCAAAAAAATCTCTGTCACCAAGGGCAAGTCGGTAATTCATGGAACCGCACTGGGGCTTGACTCAGAGGGCAGATTATTGATGCGCACAAAAAGTGGCGAAGAGATAGCCTTCGATTCCGGGGAGGTCAGCCTCGGGTCGACCGCTCATAACCCCTGAACGATTGAGCTAGAAAGAACCAAATATTCCCAGACTGAAATGAAAGTCGGGTCCGGGACCCGTGCGATTTTGGCTTAAGGGCCAGAGATGGTATTCCTGAACGCGCAGTAGAGGGTAGTCATAGCTGATTTTATCCAGGGACCGGGGTTCTTTGCCTTCCACTTTTCCAACCAGGGTGATTTTTCGTCCCTTGGAAAAAATCTGCTCGTCCAGAATTTCGTTGGTCAGCAATAAAAAACGCCCACCGGTCTGGTCATCCATTTCCGGTTCCATTCGGAACCCCAGCGGTCTTTGCAGAATTTTCGCCCAACCCCCTTCAGGGTCATTACCCACCCGAATGATGGTTCCGCCAAACAAAACCGATTTACCGATGTACCTGTCAGTGTTGCGCTGCAAATCTCCGAATAGAACATTGCGGTCGGACGCATCAGTGACAGCCTGCGACAGGACGGGTGCACAGCCGCATAAAATGAGAATCATCCAAAGGAAATTGCGGTTGAGTCGGAATTTCATGGCAACAGTTTGTCTTAATATAAATACGGGTGGCGGTAATAACGTCTGTGCAACGGGTAATAAAAAAATTCAAAATAATAGGGATAAAAAGGGTCGTTGTAATAGTAAGGGGATTGCGGGTAATTTTTGATGAGATGCAATTCTTCAACTTCGACAACAGGAAACAGGTATTCCCGGTCCCCTATTTTCCCAAGCTGACTACCCACCACTTTACCCACTCCAATGACCTCCCGCCCTTTGGCATAAATTTCGGACTCCAGATATCCCCGCTGACGGAATATAAAGCGTCCAAAAGTTGCATCATTGGCACTCACACGCCCGGAAGAATCGATTTCCTTCTGCACCACTTCAATTTCGCTTTTCTCGGGGAAATTTCGGGTCTCGACGACGACTCCACCCAGCATCACCCTTTTACCCACATAATTATCTGGCGATTCAAACAGGCCAGACACACTGATACCAGGGTCCAGAGTCGCCCGCATGCCTTGGGAAACAGGATGCGCACACGCCACTATTGTCAGTAGAATGAAGGGAATTAAGATTTTTACCGGAATTTTTTCCATCGCAAACCCTGGAGTTCGGTGGCTGGATGTACTTAATGGAAATACCTAACAAAATATACTCATATTTGAGGTTTTCCGCAAAGCTAATTTGAATGGGTTCTTGTCCCGCCTGGCCATTAGCGATAAAATGTTTTTGTAAATGAATTTAATTGCTACTTTTACCTCCCTGAATTTTCTTCCGAACTATGAGCCAGATAAAGAATTATTACAAAACTCTTGGCGTTGAAAAATCCGCTTCATTTGCAGATATTAAAAAACGCTACCGCGAACTGGCCAAGAAACACCACCCCGATGTTAATAATGGCAGTGAAAAAGCGGAAAACAATTTCAAGATCATCTCCGTTGCCTATACGGTTCTCAGCGACAAAAAAAAGCGCAAAGAATACGACCAGACCTATCAACAGAAATCTCAACAGCGTCGGCCAACTCCGGGCGGAACCACTTGGACCGATGCGCAGGATGATTTTAATTTCAGGAAGCGGCGGCCTGAGCAACACGGGGATTTTCGCCAGACCCCTCCCGAGGAAGAGCAGAAATTCGATCCGGAATTTCCCACTAGAGGCTTCGACCTGCAATTCATGGTCGAACTTCCTCTCAGCACCATCGCTTTGGGAGGCACCATTCCCTACAGCTATGAAAAATATTTCAAATGCCTGGATTGCGATGGAACCGGAAGCATCGACGAGAAGGAATGCTCCGTCTGCAAGGGAAAACGTCTGGTGGTCAAGGCCGCGACCGTGAACGCCAAAATCCCCCCTGGAGTGGGGGACCGTTACACCCTCCGCATCAACAATGAAGGCGGGGAAGGCAAAAATGGCGGACCTCCCGGAGATTTGTTATTGCAGGTGTGTTTGCAACCTCACCCCCGGTTCAAGCGGATGAAAGACGACATCTATGCAGAAGTCCTGATTTCCCCTGAGTTAGCTGAAAATGGCGGTCCTCTGGAAATTGAGACGTTGGATTCGGTTCAAACAATACAGGTGGAGGATGGAACACTCACCGGGGAAGAACTTCGACTGCCCGGTTTGGGAGCGGCAATTCTTTGGGGGAAAAAACGCGGAGACTTTGTCGTCAGATTCAAAATTGAAGAGGACTGAATCTTACCCGACCGCAATTGCAGCCTCTCTGGTAAAGAAAACCAGACTTAGCCTTTTGCCTTGCGAGCTCTCTTATCCGCCGCATGCGCCTTGGCCCTTGCCAGCATGGCGGCTCTTTCTGCCGATGAGAATTCTTTTTTGGGTGTCGGTGCCGGAGTCCCACCGCCAGATGCTGCTTTGGCTACCGCAGGTTTTGGGGCCGCCGGTTTGCCAGATGCAGGGGCCGCTTTGGAATCCGCAGTTTCCGCCGGGGCTGAAGCCGCTTCGGCCTCGATCGCAACAGGATCTACTCCAACAGGTGCAGGCGGAGCCTCCCCTTCCTTGCGAACCAACCGCATGGAGGACCAAACGTCCTGATTCGGATAAGGAGTATCCACGCCTATTTTACCATCAAAGCGAATAATCTTTTCATCTGTGCATTCGCTGATCCAGGTGTTACTGGCCCCACCGGCTTCAAATATGGGGTCGAGGGGAAACAGAGTCCCGTTTTTATCCATACATTCCTTAGTATTATCAAAAATCGTCATCGCTTCGGCTTTACTGGGAATGCGCCAGTTTTCATAACCTGCGAATTTTTCCTTATTGAATTTATCTACATATTCCCGGTGGTTCGACCAGAGGTAAAACTTGTGCATGTCAATCCACGCATCGGTTTTTTTCCACATCAATCCAGAATTAGGATCGGTGACGGTGCCATCTCCGTTATCGACCAACGGCTTGGCGGGAGCTTTTTCTTTTGCGGCGGGTTTGGCTTTGGCGGCGGGTTTGGGTGTTGCTACTTTTTCAGCCACTTCGGTTGCTTCCTCTTTTTTTTCGGGCGAAGCTTGCGCGTCTTCCATAAATCAGTTCACTTCTTTAAAAAATTTATTGCGAAGGTTTGGTCTGGGCCGGCGTCCAGCTACATCCTTCCAGAATCTGGCTCAAGTCTGTTCCAGACTTAGTCAGTTTACTCAAAATTTCTCCCAACTCGGTAGCCGAGAATGCCTTTAAATCGACCATGAAACTCTTTCGATAATTCGCCGCGTTGCATTTGATCCAGGCAAGAATACTTTCTTCTCCCTTATGATCCCCCGCTCCGCGTTGCTTTCTTCCCAAAAGATTGGTCTGTGAAACGCGAATAATTTCACATATGAGATCATCTTTGATTTGGCTCATCAATATTTCTCTATTCTCATTGAGCGACATCCCCATTTGGCACAAAAAGGGGTCAATCTATAACTATTTTAAAAACTTGTCAATTCGATATTCTTTTTCCAAGGTTCCTGTAAAAATATCAATAGGTTACATGAAAATAGCAAGTATGAAACACACCTTTTCCAGACCTTTATTTTATATTAAACAAAAAACCGATGAAAGAAAATAATGCGTCTCCATTCCGACGGAAAGGCTTTTCAGGCCAAATCCTACCTTCAGGCCCGAGGGTCCAAAGCGTCTCGTAACCCTTCTCCCAGAAAATTAAACGCAAGAATGGTTAAAAATATGGCCATTGCGGGAAAGAGAATCAGGTGCGGATAAAACTTGACCGCCGTCCAGCCATCGTTGGCCAGGGTTCCCCAACTGCTAAAAGGTGGCGTGATCCCCAGTCCAATAAAACTGAGGGTCGATTCGGCGAGAATGGTCACGGGGATGCGGAAGCTCAGGGTAATAATCAACAAACCAACCATATTGGGGAAAATTTCCCGTGTGAAGATGCGCAAATGACCGGCTCCAAGAGCCCTGGACGCCTCTATATAGGGCAATTCCTTGATGCGCAGAACTTCCCCACGAACCAGCCGGGCCACCGTCACCCAGCTGACAAGCGTTAAGGCAATGAAGATCCCCGTCACCCCCCGGCCCATCACCACCGTGATCAGAATGATCATCAAAAGATCGGGGAGCGCAAAGACCACATCGACGAAGCGCATCATGACGTTGTCCGTCCTTTTGCCGATATATCCCGAGACCGCGCCGTAAATCGTGCCGATGACGATCGCCAGTAACGTGGTGACCACCCCGACAAACAGAGAAACCCGCGCTCCGTAAATCATGCGGGATAATAAATCCCGGCCCAGGCGGTCCGTACCCAGCCAATTCGCCGGGTTGGGAGAAGCCAGGGTATTTAACGTGTCCTGAGTTTCATAGGAAAAGGGAGCCACCCACGGGGCGAAAATAGCGGCTAATGAGAGAAGCAACAAGAACAACGCGCTGAGTTTGGAGGATAGGGGGAATTTATTCATAAAGGGATCACGCTATTTTTGTCCACCTCTCAACTATTTCCCCAATGAAACTCTGGGGTCCAGCCAAACATAAAGCATATCGACCACTATATTGGCCAAAACGATCAACACCGCATACACCAGCGTCACCCCCATAATCAGCGGATAATCGCGGTTGGTCACGGCGGTGATGAAAAAACTGCCCATGCCGGGGATCGAAAAAATAAATTCGATGACGAACGACCCCGTCACCAGCCCGGCCACGAGCGGCCCCATCACCGAAACGATAGGATAAATGGAATTTTTAAGCGCGTGTTTCAACAACACCACAGGCTCCGACAATCCCTTGGCGCGCGCCGTGCGGATGTAATCGGATGTCAGCACGTCGAGCACCGTGGACCGGGTCAAACGGGCGATGTATCCGGCGAACCCTGCTCCCAAAGCGATGGCGGGCATCACCACATGACGCGGCCCCTCCCATAAAGCCGGAGGCAGCCAATGCAGTTTATGGGAAAGCCCCCAGACCAGTACCGTTCCCAATACAAAACTGGGGACGGAAATCCCCAACGTCGCCACAAAAACACAGGTCCGGTCCACCGCCGAGTTGCGCCAATAAGCGGATATGATTCCCGCTGGAATGCCAAAACCTAAAATGACCACCACCGCGCAGAGGCCCAACGTCAATGACACGGGAAACGTTTCTGCGATAATAGCGGACACATCCCGGCCAATGTATTTATAAGACGGCCCCAGATCACCTTGCAACACCTGTTTCATATAAAGCAGGTATTGCGTTATCAGCGGTTCATTGAGATGATACTTGGCTTCGATATTGGCGATAATCTCAGGAGGCAGTTTTTTCTCGGTGTCGAACGGTCCGCCGGGAACGAGATGCATGATGCCGAAGGTTAATGTGATAACCGTGATCAATACCGGAATGCCATGCAGTAAGCGTTTAAAAAAGTAGAAAATCATTGCGCCATCTTATCACATGGAAAAGAATGCGGACAGATACGCACAAGGGTTGCTCCGTCTTTCCGGCGTAAGATATACTCGAACCAGAAAATCTCCCCAACCCCCTTCGTAGAAGGGGGAGCAGGTTCCCCCCTTTTTAAAGGGGCCAGGGGGATTTTGATTTGCACCTATTGATTAAAAGCAAGAAAAAAATTAAGAACCCTCTTGCGCATAAGTCTCTTTAAAAATTTCTAAAAAAATTATGGCCTTCTACTCCCTTAAAGAATTTATCGTTGCGCTCGAGCAGGAAGATGAGCTGGTGCGAATCTCGGAGCCGGTTTCTCCCGTTCTGGAGATTGCCGAGATCACCGACCGGGTGTCCAAAATGCCCGGCGGCGGCAAAGCGTTGTTATTCGAAAACGTGGAAGGCTCCGCCATGCCGGTGCTGATCAATGCGTTCGGCAGTACGCGCCGCATGAACCTGGCTCTTGGCGTTGACGACATCGAAGATATCGCGCGGGAAATTGACCGTTACCTGAAAATCGCCCCACCTGCGACGCTTCTGGATAAAGTCAAACTGCTTCCGCTATTATTGAACGCGGCGAATTTCCCGCCAAAAATAGTGGGTGCCAGCAAGGCCCCCTGTCAGGAAGTGGTGCACACAGGCGACGCCGTCGATCTTGGAACCATTCCCATTCTCCAGTGCTGGCCCGATGACGCCGGACGGTTCATTACCTTGCCTGTCGTTATCAACCGCAGTGCCGACGATAAATTGAGAAACGTCGGCCTCTACCGCATGCAGGTCTACGATAAAAATACCACCGGCATGCACTGGCACATCCATAAGGACGGGGCGCATTTTTTCCACGAGTACCGCCGTCAAAATAAGAGAATGGAAGTTGCGGTCGCCATCGGCGCCGATCCTGCGGTGTGCTATGCCGCGTCCGCTCCCCTGCCCTACGGCATCGATGAATTTCTGCTGGCGGGCTTCATCCGTAAATCGGCAGTGCCGCTGGTGAAATGTAAGACGGTGAACCTTGAGGTCCCGGCCACGGCAGAAATCGTTCTCGAAGGTTATATCGACCCCAATGAGATGCGGTTGGAAGGTCCCTTCGGCGATCACACCGGATACTATTCGCAGGATGACGACTACCCGGTATTCCATGTGACCGCCATCACCCACCGCAAAGATCCCGTCTACCTGACCACCATCGTCGGCATTCCGCCGCAGGAAGATTATTATCTGGGCAAGGCGACGGAGCGCATCTTTCTGCCGCTCATGCGCACGCAACTGCCGGAAATCGTCGATATGGACATGCCGCTGGAAGGCGTGTTTCACAACTCGGTGATCCTCTCCATCGACAAACGCTATCCCATGCAGGCCCGGCGCCTGATGAGCGCCCTGTGGGGCCTGGGGCAGATGAGTTTTGTTAAAACCATTCTGGTGGTCGATGCGGATGTAGATGTTCACAGCACTGAAGCCGTTCTCAAGGTGCTTCTCAACCGCATGGATTTAAAACGTGATTTGTTTTTCTCGGAAGGCATTCTCGACGTTTTGAACCACGGCTCCGATCAGGCCCTGTATGGCTCGAAACTGGGAATCGACGCCACCACAAAAATCGAAGGTGAACCGGGGTTTGGAGAAGATCTTTTGACTCGCCGCCCATCCGCAAATCTGCCCAACCCGAAGGCGGTGGTCGATCGGTTCAAAGAAGTGAAGGATTGCAGAATTCTGGATTTAGAAGTCCGGCATCCCGTGATGTTCGTGGCCTACGATAAAACCCGTCCTCATCAGCCGAAGGAATTCATTTCCGCTTTTTTCAAGAATCCGGGATTTGCCACGATATCCATCCTCATCGTCCTGGAAGCCCATGTCGATTTGCAGGATTATTCTCAAGTCATGTGGAAGTTCTTCAACAACCTCGACCCCAAACGGGATTTTCATTTTGTGGGAAAAAACCTGGGAATCGACGTGACCCGCAAACTCCCCGAGGAAGGCTATGAGCAGGATTGGCCCGATGAAATCGTCATGTCCCAGGCGATTAAAGATCAGGTGCAGGGGAAATGGGGAAAATTGTTTGGTGAGGAAAGGAGATAGCCATGTCTCATGAATCAAAGAAAGATAAAAATTCTAGCATAAAGAAAATTCCTTTAAAAAGTTGGGAAGAATTTGAAGATGCAATTGAGGAGGAATACCAATCTCATGAGGAATTAAAAAAAAGTTACCCTAAGGTTCCTAACCTTTTATTTAGAGGCCAAAAAAACGCTTGTTGGCCATTGGAAACAACTCTTGAAAGATATGTTAGAGATAAAAAGGTGACTAAGCGGGAATACTCTCAGGAAGAATATTTAAATATTCTTAAGGCTGTTAAGCCCGCGATTAATTCACTGGCAAACAAGCCTGAGTTTGAAAAATTTTCCAATGATCCATTAGCTAAAGAACCTTCTTATTATGAATTCATGATTTATATACGGCATCATGGTTTTCCATCACCCTTATTGGATTGGACGCGTTCTCCTTACGTGAGCGGCTATTTTGCATTCAATGACTCAAAGGATGAGATGGATGAGGACGTTGCTATTTATTCATTTTTGGAAAAAGAGCTCTGGTTTAAATCGGCGAGTTCAAATACGCCTCAAATTTTAGGGTTAGGTTCTGACGTAGTGGCACACAAAAGACATTATCAACAGCAAGGTGAGTACACAGTTTGCTTTATTGAGCCTACAGGTAGCGGATTTGTTTACGGTAACCCCAATAACAGAATTTTTACCAGTCACGAAAAAGTTACATTTGGTGACAGTCAAGACTTCCTAAGGAAGTATATTATTCCCTCCACGGAGAGAAAAAAGGTTCTGAGGAAACTTGACCTCATGAACATTAACGCTTTCTCACTTTTTGGAAACGAAGAAAGCTTAATGGATACACTTGCCTACCAGGAAATTGAAAAGAGACGATAGCTATTTGGTGATGTATAATTCAATTCCATCCATTTTTTTCTATTCTATATTCTAAATTCTTAACTCCTTATTTAATAAATGGCATCAGACAGTCTAATAATTAAAGGCGCACGAGAACACAACCTCAAAAATATTTCCCTGACGCTTCCGAGAAACAAGCTGGTGGTCATCACCGGCTTGAGCGGTTCCGGCAAATCTTCGCTGGCCTTCGACACCATCTATGCCGAGGGACAACGCCGCTATGTGGAATCTCTTTCCGCTTACGCCCGTCAATTTCTGGAATTGATGGAAAAGCCGGACGTCGATTCTATCGAGGGGCTTTCCCCTGCCATTTCCATCGAGCAGAAAACGTCGAGCCGGAACCCACGGTCCACGGTGGGCACCGTCACTGAAATTTACGATTATCTGCGGCTCTTGTTCGCCCGTGTCGGGCAGGTGTTTTGTTACGGATGCGACCGCCGCATCTCTTCGCAAACGGTGCAACAAATCACCGACCAGGTGCAAGAGATTCCCCTGGGAGAAAAAATCATCATCCTCTCTCCACTGGTCCAGAATCGAAAGGGTGAATTTAAAAAAGAGTTGGCCGGACTGCGAAGAAATGGATTCGTCCGCGCACGGGTCAATGGCAATGTCGTGTCTCTCGACGAAGAAATCGTGCTGGATAAAAAGTTCAAGCACACGATTGAAGCGGTGGTGGACCGTCTGGTCATTAAAGAAAACATGGGCAAACGCCTGGCAGACTCGGTGGAGATGGGCCTCATTCAGGGAGAGGGATCACTGGTCGTATCCATCCTCGGCGAAAACGGATCCGGCAAGGAATTGCTGTTCAGCGAAAAATTCGCCTGCAATTACTGCGGCATCAGTTATCCCGAACTGGAACCACGGCTGTTTTCTTTCAATAATCCTAATGGAGCCTGCTCGAAATGCGATGGACTGGGAAACAAGATGGTGATCGATCCCGATCTGGTGGTTCCCGACCCCGGTTTGTCCCTTCGTGACGGAGCTTTCAAGCCTTGGGAAAATAAAAACTCCATGCCCTTTCATCAAATGCTGGACACCATCGCCACGCATTTTAAATTCAAACTCACCAAGCCATTCAAGGATCTGCCAAAAGATATACAAAAAACCCTTTTGTACGGCGCAGGTAAGGAAGAGATCCAGTATTATTATGAAAAGGACAATCGCCGTCACTTTTACACGGGAACCTTCGACGGGATCATCCCCGAACTGGAACGGCGTTACCGCGAAACCGATTCCCATTCCATACGCGAGGACATCGCCAAATACATGCGCCCCCTGCCCTGCTCAATGTGCAACGGCACCCGTTTGAAAAAAGAAGCCCTGTCCGTCCGCATCGGCGGCCAAAACATCGTGGCGCTGACGGCCCTGTCGATCACCCGGCTGGCGGATTTTTTTGACCAACTCAAACTGACAACGCAGGAACAATCCATCGCCCGCAGAATCGTCAAGGAAGTCAAGGAAAGGCTCGGGTTCCTGTGCAACGTAGGACTCAACTACCTGACCCTGGGCCGTTCCGCCGCCACGCTTTCCGGAGGAGAGAGCCAGCGCATCCGCCTGGCGACGCAAATCGGCTCCAGTCTCATGGGGGTCCTGTATGTGTTGGATGAACCGAGCATCGGCCTGCACCAGCGGGACAACGACCGTCTGTTAAACACCCTGACCCGGCTTCGGGATCTGGGAAACACGGTGATCGTGGTCGAGCACGATGAAAAGACCATTCTCGCTTGCGACCACGTCGTCGACCTGGGACCGGGCGCGGGTCGGCATGGAGGCCATGTGGTATTTACCGGGCCACCTGAAAAAATGCTGAAAGATAAAAATTCCCTCACCGGGCAATACCTTTCGGGCAGAAAGAAAATTCCGCTTCCCAAAACCCGCCGCAAGGGCAACGGGAAAACCCTCACCATCACGGGAGCCCGACAAAACAACCTCAAAAATGTGCATGTCGAAATTCCCCTGGGAACTCTCGTGTGCGTGACCGGGGTGTCCGGTTCCGGAAAAAGCACCCTGATCATAGATATCCTCTTTAAAGCCCTGTCCCAGCATTTCTGGAGGTCCACCGACAAGCCCGGAAATTTTGAAAAAATCACCGGCATTCAATACCTCGACAAAGTAATCGATATCGATCAGTCACCCATCGGCAGAACCCCCCGCTCCAACCCGGCCACTTATACGGGGGTCTTCACCCTCATTCGCGAGTTGTTCAGCCAGGTTCCGGAAGCCAGAGTCCGTGGATACAAACCCGGCAGATTCAGCTTTAACGTCAAGGGCGGCCGCTGTGAAGCCTGTCAGGGCGACGGCGTGTTGAAAGTCGAAATGCATTTTCTTCCCGATGTGTTCGTCACCTGCGAAGTTTGCAAGGGCAAACGGTTCAACCGGGAAACTCAGGAAATTCTTTATAAAGGCAAGAACATCGCCGATGTGCTGGAGATGACGGTGGAGGAAGCCGCCGAATTTTTTAAAAATATCCCCGGCGTCAAAATCAAACTGCAAACTCTGGTCGAGGTGGGTCTCGATTATATCCATCTGGGCCAGCCGGCCACCACGCTATCCGGCGGCGAGGCGCAACGCGTGAAGCTCTCCAAAGAATTGAGCAAACGCAGTACCGGGCAAACCCTCTATATTTTAGATGAGCCGACAACGGGACTGCATTTCGCCGATATCGAACAGCTCCTCGTCGTTATTTCAAAACTGGTGGATGCAGGCAATACCGTGGTCATCATTGAACACAATTTGGATGTCATCAAAACGGCGGATCATATTATCGATCTCGGACCTGAGGGGGGAGATAATGGCGGCCAGATTCTCGCGGAGGGAACTCCGGAAGCGGTGAGTCAGAATAAAAATTCCTTCACCGGACAGTATTTAAAGGAAGTTCTTGAGAAATAGGGTAAAGGGTGGAATGCCTCCTACTGGGGTCTTAGTCTTTCGTATGCTCCAAACGGGCCACGGCGCGGAACAGGTCGTCCTGGGCTTCTTTAAACGCTTCGTCGGTGAGATCGGTCTGACCGAGAATTTTTTCCGCTTTGACTTTCGCACTTTCCGCCCGTTCCCGGTCGACCTCATGGGAAAATTCGGCGGCCTCGGCCAAAATGATCACCCGGTTATCGGTCACTTCCAGATACCCGCCGCTCACGATAAGCTGAGTGGTTTGCTCTCCCTTTTCGTAGGACAGAGATCCGGGGCGCAGGTTGGTGATAATGGGCGCGTGACCGTAAAGGATGCCCAGATCCCCTTCCGAACCGGGGACGTTGACCTGGTCCACTTCCTCATTGACCACCAGCTTCTCGGGGGTCACGATACTCAATGTCAGTTGATCGGCCATATCAGGATTTCGCTTTCAATTTCTTTTCTTTTTCCATAACTTCATCAAGGTTGCCAACCATATAGAAAGCCTGCTCGGACACATCGTCCATTCGCCCTTCCAGGATTTCCTTGAAACCTTCGACGGTATCTTTCACTTTTACATATTTCCCTGGTGAGCCGGTAAAAACTTCGGCGACGAAAAAGGGTTGTGATAGATATTTCTGAATTTTCCGGGCGCGCATAACAGTCGCTTTGTCTTCTTCCGACAGTTCGTCCATTCCGAGAATTGCAATGATGTCCTGAAGATCTTTATAGCGCTGAAGAACTTTTTGAACTCCACGAGCCACATTGTAATGATCATTACCTAAAATCTCAGGGTCAAGGATGCGGGACGTAGAATCCAGGGGATCAACGGCAGGATAAATTCCAAGCTCCGAGATGCGCCGGTTCAAAACGGTGGTCGCATCGAGATGCGCGAACGTCGTCGCCGGAGCCGGATCGGTCAAGTCATCGGCAGGAACATAAACTGCCTGTACGGACGTGATCGAGCCCTTTTTAGTGGATGTGATGCGTTCCTGCAGGTTGCCCATTTCCGTAGCCAGTGTCGGTTGATAACCAACCGCCGAGGGGATACGCCCCAACAGAGCGGATACTTCCGACCCTGCCTGGGAGAAACGGAAAATATTATCGATGAACAGCAGTACGTCTTGTCCGCCAACATCACGGAAATACTCCGCCATCGTCAAGCCCGTCAATGCGACACGCATTCGAGCGCCGGGAGGCTCCGTCATCTGGCCATAGATCAGCGCGGTTTTGTCGATAACATTGGAATCCACCATCTCATGATAAAGATCGTTTCCTTCACGGGTTCTTTCGCCAACTCCAGCAAACACCGAATAGCCACTGTGCTCAGCGCCGATATTACGGATCAATTCCATGATGAGAACGGTCTTGCCCACGCCCGCGCCACCGAAAAGTCCGGTTTTTCCGCCCTTGAGATAAGGCTCGAGAAGGTCAATGACCTTGATCCCGGTTTCCAGCATTTCCATTTTGGTGTCTTGTTCCTCGAAGGAAGGCGCATCGCGATGAATGCTCCATCGTTCCTTGGACTGCACAGGAGGCTTTTTATCGGCAGGTTCCCCGACAACATTCAAAATTCGCCCCAGGACTTCTTCTCCAACCGGAACGGTGATCGGTGCGCCGGAATCTTCCACATCCATGCCGCGGACCAATCCGTCTGTCGGGTGCATGGAAACGGTACGAACCGAGTTGTTGCCAAGATGCAGTGCCACTTCACAAACAATGTCTCCCTCCCCCTCAATGGGGTTTTTGATGCGGACCGCATTGTACAATGCGGGCAATGTTCCGTCTGCAAAGCTAACATCCACAACGGGACCCATCACCTGGGAGATTTTTCCAATATTTTTTCCGCTCATTGAGATCCTTCCTCCACGATTCTTGAATTTCCTGTCATCAGGACTTTAACGCTTCGGCCCCGTTTACGATTTCTATTAATTCTTTGGTGATATAGGCCTGCCGGGCTTTATTGTACGTCAAGCTCAGGCCGTTGATCATATCACCGGCATTCCGCGAGGCATTGTCCATCGCCGTCATCCGAGCCCCCTGCTCACTGGCGCTGGACTCCAGCAACGCACGATACACTTGCACGGTCATATACCGCTGTAAAAGTGCATCCAGAATGGACTCTTCATCAGGTTCATAAATATATTCCGGCACATGATCCGTTTCTTTCACTGCTTCCAGAGGTTCGGGAACAACGGGCAGGAGTTGCTCGACGACCACTTCCTGTTGCATGACCGACTTGAACTCGTTGTAAACCATAAAAATTCTATCGACCTTTTTATCAATAAACATCCCGGCAAGAAGTTCGCCGATCTCCTGGGCTTTGGCATAATTGAAATCACGGGTCCAGTCGATGAACTCATGGGCGATTCTAGTGGTCCGATGTTTAAAATAATCCTTTCCCTTTTTGCCGGCCAGCACCAGACTCAAATTCTTACCCTGGTTTTCAGCGATTACTTTTGCGGCCCGGCGAACAATATTGCCGTTGAACCCGCCACACAAGCCTTTATCCGCCGTCACCACCATCACCAGGATATTTTCACCGTCACGTTGGTTGAGGAGGGCATGCAGGTCTGAATCGCACCGAGCAGAGATGTGATTCAACACATCCCGCAATTTCAGAGCATAAGGCCGCGCATCCTGAATGGCTTTCTGCGCCCTGCGCAACTTGGAAGCGGCAACCAGCTTCATGGCCTTGGTGATCTGCTGGGTGTTCTTGACGCTCTTGATTCTTCGCTTGATGTCTTTTAAGTTAGGCATGGCTTGTGTTTAGAATAACCCCTTGTATTCCGCGATGACTTCCTTCAGCTTGGCTTCCGTTGCATCGTCCAGCTTCTTTTCTTTTTCAATGCCGCTGATGATGTCAGGATATTTTTCACCAATAAAATTCAACAAACCACTTTCAAATTTCTTAACATCCTTTACGGCAATGTCTTCCAACAATCCGCGCACACCCACAAATATTGCAATGATCTGCTGGGCCACGGAAAGCGGCTTGTACTGATCCTGTTTCAGGATTTCAACCAGCCGTTCGCCCCGCGACAACTGTGACTGAGTCGCGGCGTCGAGGTCACTGCCAAACTGGGCAAATGCCGCCATTTCACGGTACTGAGCCAGATCGAGCCGCAACTGACCGGCCACCTGTTTCATGGCCTTGATCTGAGCGGCGCCGCCAACACGGGAAACCGACAATCCAACGTTGATCGCAGGCCGGACCCCCGAAAAGAAAAGATCGGTTTCCAAAAAGATCTGACCGTCGGTAATGGAAATTACATTGGTCGGGATATACGCCGAAACGTCACCCGCCTGGGTTTCGATGATAGGAAGAGCCGTCATGGAACCCGCGCCCAGTTCATCACTGACCTTGGCGGACCGTTCGAGCAATCGTGAATGGAGAAAAAACACGTCTCCCGGATAAGCTTCGCGTCCCGGAGGACGTCTCAGCAAAAGGGATAACTGGCGATACGCCGCGGCCTGTTTGGTCAGATCGTCATAAACGATAAGACAATGCTGCCCGTTATCGCGGAAATATTCACCCATCGCACAACCCGCATAAGGTGCAATGAACTGCATGGGAGCCGGCTCACTGGCAGATGCCGAAACAACAATGGTGTATTTCATCGCCCCATGTTGCTCCAGGGTTTTAACCACGCGGGCCACTGTGGAACGTTTTTGACCAACAGCCACATAAATACAGAATACGTTCTGACCCTTTTGATTGATGATGGTGTCAATCGCAACCGCTGTTTTTCCGGTCTGCCGATCGCCAATGATCAATTCCCGTTGACCACGACCGATCGGGATCATCCCGTCAATCGCCTTGATTCCGGTCTGCATGGGCTCGTGTACGGATTTTCGGTCGATGACGCCGGGTGCAATACGCTCAATAGGACCAAACTTACTGGTCTTCACAGGACCGCGACCGTCAATAGGCTCTCCGAGGCCGTTCACCACTCGACCGATCAACTCCGGACCGATGGGAACTTCCATGATGCGGCCGGTGCGCTTGACTTCATCGCCTTCTTTAATATCGCTGTCGAATCCAAGGAGAATGGCGCCCACATTATCTTCTTCCAGGTTCAGCACCATGCCGACCAAACCGCCAGGAAATTCCAAAAGTTCGCCGGACATCGCATTTTCCAACCCATAGATACGGGCAATACCGTCTCCAACCGAAATCACGCGACCCGTTTCTTTGAGCTCGACACTGTCTTCAAACCCCTGGATCTGTTTTTCGATCAGAGAACTAATCTCATCGGCTCGCAAACTCACTTAGGCTACCTCCTCTTTTTCCAATTTTTGTTTTAATAGCGTTAGGCGATTTTTGATGGTCGCATCGGCAACCTGATCTCCGATTTTCAGCTGAACGCCGCCTATCAGAGACTCATCCACGTGAGTATCAATCAAAACCGTCTTACCAAAATTATTGCTCAAGGCCGATCGCAACCGCTCGATATTGTCACTTGTCAAGTTGTCCGCCGAACGAACGGATACCCGTATCTGATTCAGCCTGCGATCAACGATTTTCTCAAAATATTCGGATATATTTTTGAGGAAGAGGACCTTATTTCTCTCCGACAACATCAACATCAAATTACGCACTCCCTGCTCCACCTTCAGCCGATCGCACAAGGCGCCGACCAGGTTGTTTTTCTTTTCCAGTGGGATGGCGGGGTTCGCAAAAATTCCGGACAATTGATTCTGCCCCGCAAACGCACTCTGAATCGCTTGCAAATTCTCCAGAACCGAGTTCAGCAGGGAATCGTCCTTGACGCTGCTGGACAGCGCCTCGGCATATCGTTTGCCTATCAAATTTTCAATCATTTTTCACAGTCTCTTGAGTTGCAGAACCTGAATTCATTACCATCAATTCATTCGCCCTTGCTGCATTTCTCTAATAACCTCTTCAATGGATTCTTCGGCGAGTTTTTTCCTATCCGCCGCATCCATCGTTTTTTTCAGAAATTTCTCGGTCGATGCGATCGTTAAAGCCGCCGTGTAACTGCGAATCTCCCCCAGAAGTTTATTGCGAGAGGCTTCAATCTCCCTCTCCATATCATTCTGCATCTGCTTCACCTTGGCCTGCGTCTCCTCAAGCGTTTTCTCCTGAATTTTCTTGGCCTCACCGGTCGCCATCTGCACAATGGTGGTGGCTTTTTCATGAGCGTTCTTGAGTTCCCGTTCCAGGTCTTCCATAACTTCGGTCGCATTTTGCTTTAATTTCTCGGCGCCTTCGATATCCGCACGAATCTTTTTCTCACGGTCATCAAGGGCATCCAGAATTGGCGGGAAGGCATACTTCTTCAGAAGCACAAACAACAGGCCAAAAGAAAGCAAAGACCAAAAAATAAGAGAACTGAAAACTTCGACTTGCTCAAACTGTGGCATCGTATCCCTTTCAATCGAAAAAGGAAGTGTTAGAACGTGGAACGGGTTTCATAAAAAGAAAACCCTTTTCCAGAAAAATAAAACCTGATCTAAGGCATGATGATAAATGCAATGACCAGGGCGTAAAGAGCAATCGCCTCAACCAGCGCAAACCCGATCCAGCAGTATTTCGCCACACGCGCTTCGGCGTTTGGCTGACGACCAACAGTTTCAATGGTTTTTGCAAAAATATAGGCAATTCCCAAAGCAGCGCCAAAAAAACCCGCCGCACACAACCCCATGCCAATAAATGCTGCTGCTCCTGCATCCATGCTCAATCTCCTTTTTTCACAATAATTAATGTAACTTGATCACGTCGCCAATATAAACACACGTCAGAGTGGTGAAGATATAGGCTTGAATAAAGGCAATCGCGATTTCCAATCCGTTGATGATTACCGTAAACCCAAATGGCATCCACCCGATCCACAGGGATGCACTCATTGCCAGTCCAAACAGAACGGCCAAAACCGTATGCCCTGCCGTCATGTTCGCAAACAACCGCACGGAAAGGGACAGGGGACGGGCCAGCATACTTATAATTTCTATGGGAATCATGACCGGAATCATGACTTTAGGAATTCCGGGAGGGACCAAAATAGTAAGAAAATGCAACCCGTGCTTTGCGAACCCGATCACCAGTGTCATCAAGAAAATGCCCACCGCAAACACGCCGGTGACAGCAATCTGGCTGGTGATGGTGTAAGACCCCGGAACCAACCCGATCAGGTTGCACGTCAAAATAAAAATGAACACTGTGGCCACAAACGAAAAATACTTCTTGCCTTCTTCCTTGCCGATAAATTCATCCACCATGCCCTTGATAAACTCCAAAGCGATTTCAAACACGCTTTGCAGTTTTCCCGGCACCACTTTCGTCCCTCTATTCACGACCAGCATGAACAACCCGAATACTATGACCAACCCCACCCACATGGCGATGACCGCCTTGTTGATGGAAATATCAACCCCCATAACGCTTAAGGGAATGATGGCATGCAGTTCAAAATGATGTAAGGGACTTTCCATAGTTTATTTTGATCGTCCTTGTCTTTAGTCGTTATTTTTTTCTTGATCGCTGTTTTCGAGTTCTTTTGTCATAGCCTGGGCGGCCCAGTAGACATTGAGCATCCCTGCAGCTCCCCCTAATACAACACCCACTGCAATCCCCCAGGGTTTTGTTCCAAAATAATGGTCTACGCCATACCCCATAACTGCGCCCAAGCCTGTCGCAACCGTCATTTCCGTCCCTAACCTGAATGCTACGCCCAAGCCCTGACGGAAGTCGTTGCTTTTGTTCATTATATTTTTTTGGGGAAACAGCCTAAAAGGAAAATGCGGGGCTATAGTACAACAACCTGTTTTGTTTGTCCAAAAAAGTTTTCCGAATTATTTTTTTGATGATCACCAAAGGTAAGAATACTTAATGGCCTAAACGGGAAAGTGATTTGACTAAAATTTCTTGTTAGTAGGGAAGCACCCCATACTTCTCCTCATACTCATCAATTGGAACCATATCAATGGCATCCCACGGGCATCCTTCCAAAAACGTGTCCATGGGCCCCTTGCTGATGCACTTTTTACAACCGATACATAAAAGTGCGTCCACCTCAACACGATTGAATATAGGAGCGTCCGGGTTCTCGACCTCATACATACAGCTATCAACGGGACACTCGGTGATACAGATCGGGGATCCACCGCAACCAGTGCAGGCATCGTTAATGACCGCCATTATTTTCGGTTTTCGTTTTCTTTGTACGCTCCTTTTTTCCTTTTCTTTAACGGCCATGAGCTATCCCATCGGTATATTTATAAGGAGAAACAGTTACCTTTACATGGTAACAAAACGAGAGCGATTATTACCAGATTATTAATCCATTTTCAATACAAACCATCAAGTTACTCGAGTTTTCAACTCTTTCTCAATATCAATATCCTCATAAAGAATCCCCCACATATCGCATCGATGGTTTTTCATTTACTCCACCTGGCGGCTGTATTAAGATAAACCGAGTTCTGAGGCGATGCCCCAAAAGAGAAGAGGGGTCGCCTCAAAAGCGAGAGGAAGGCGTTTTAACTTTCCGATTTTAAATAAAAAATTATCAACCTTGGAAATTCCCGTTCTCATTTCTGCTGAAAAATGGAAGAGATTGAAACCTATATAGAAAAATGTCATTCCAACGGATTCTGGGTCAGGACCAGCCCAAAAGAATCATCCAAAATGCGCTTCAGGACAATAGCGTAGCGCACGCTTATTTATTCTATGGTCCTGAAAGCATAGGGAAAAAGCTCACTGCGATCGAATTTGCCAAAACCTTGAATTGTGAGGTTTCCGGCCCACTGGAGTGCTGTGACAATTGCTCCTCCTGCCGAAAAATAGCTCAACGCATCCACCCTGACTTTTTTCTTCTCGAACCGGGAAAAAGTTCGCCCTCGGGAAGAGACGCTCTTATAAAGGTCGAAGAAATTCGTGAATTGCAAAAGAAGCTGGCCTACCTGCCTTATGAAGGAAAAACCAAGGTAGCAATCATCGATGGCGCTGAGTCCATGAATCCACAGGCCGCCAATAGCTTTTTAAAAACACTGGAGGAACCGCCATCGGCTACGGTCCTTATCCTGATCACCCAAAATCCGTATCGATTGCTTCCGACGATTGTCTCCCGTTGCCAGGGAGTAAAGTTTCACCCCTTGACTTCGGAAGAGGTCAAACAAATCCTTCAACAAACCCAGGAATCAGAAACCGGGGACGTTAATGAGGAAGGATTAGAGTTGAGGGCCTTACGATCCATGGGTCAAGTCAACAAGGCTTTAGAGGAAGATATTGCGACCACCCAGAATTACCGGGAAGATGTATTGAACCTGTTGGAAAAAGTGTCTTTCAAACGCATGGATGTGATTTTCAAATGGACTAGACTTTGGGCCAAACAGCCGGCCCAAATACAATCTTTGCTGGACGAAATGCTGAGTCTGGTGCGCGACCTGGCGGTCCTGAAAAATCCAGGAGCAAACACCCGGATTCTCAACCAGGACATTTTGGACCGTTTACAACCTTTGGCAGCCCAAAAAACGTTGGGAGCTCTGACCACCATGTTTGATTCGGTGCTGAAAACCAAATCAGCATTAACCGGCAACGCCAACCTGCAGCTTTCGCTTGATCATATGCTGATTCAGTTTTGTGAAGCCACTTAATACCTTCTGAAAAATAAAAGAGATGAATCTACTAACTCAAGAGTCCCCGGCTCCAGTCCAGGAAAAATCCGGCCCACGGTTCCTCATAGGAATCCGCGTCCGGGACAAGGGAAAATCCGAACTGTATGACCCCGGCACTCTTCAACTCCGTGTTGGCATGTCGGTCATCGTCGAATCCGGCAACGGTCAGGAGATTGGAGTTGTTGCCTCCAATAAAATCGGAAATTTTCTCAAGGAAAGCCCCCAATCATTTCATAAAGTCTTGCGGACGGCTAACGACAATGACCTGCAAGCAGATGAAAAACGGGAAGCCCAGGAAAACCGGGCGAAACATCTTTGTTTGCAAAAAATTACAGAATTAAAACTACCGATGAATTTGAGCCGGGTGGTCCACATTCCGTCCGCCAACAAAACCATGTTCTTTTTCACCGCCGAAGGCCGCGTTGATTTTCGCCTGTTGATCAAGGAACTGGCCTCGAATTTACGTCATCGGATCGAAATGAAACAGGTGGGTGTGCGGGACGAAGCGCGATCGATCAGTGGTTACGGTATCTGCGGGGAGTCTCTTTGCTGTTCGACCTTTCTCGAAGAGTTCACGCCGGTGACCATAAGAATGGCCAAAGATCAGGGGCTCGCACTCAACCCCAGCAAGATTTCCGGAGTCTGCGGACGCCTGATGTGCTGTCTCCAGTATGAGCATCAAACCTACAGGGAACTGCTTAAAGACCTCCCTAAATACGGAACACGGCTCGACACACCCGACGGCCCAGGCAAGGTGATGAAAAACCAGATCCTTGAACAAAAAGTTATTGTCCGTCTGGAGGATGATAATGTAATGACCTACGATTTGAATGAAGTGAAAGGTTTCCTTCAGAAAAAACTGCCCAAATAGACCTCAAATTTAATCCTGAAACTTGAAACGACCTCAATGCAAAAAAACGGAAAAAAATTCTTTGTCACCACGCCCATTTATTATGTAAACGATGTGCCGCATATCGGGCACGCCTACACCACCATCGCCGCCGATGTCGTCTCCCGTTACAAAAAACTGCAAGGATACGACGTATTTTTCCTCACCGGAACCGACGAGCACGGGCAAAAAGTCCATCAAGCGGCGAAAGAACTGGGTGTGGATGCCCAGGAACATGTCGACAAGCTCAATTGCCGGTTTAAGGAACTTTGGGTGCGTCTCAATATCTGCAATGACGATTTCATCCGCACGACAGAGGAACGGCACAAGAAAGTCGTCCATGAAATTCTGAATCAACTTTGGGAAAGAGGGGAAATCTACCGGAAAAATTATGAGGGATGGTATTGCATTCCCGATGAGAGGTTCTGGACGGAAAAGGATCTCGTTAAAGGCAATTGCCCGGAATGCGGACGCAAGGTGGAGAAGATCACCGAAAGCAATTACTTCTTCAAAATGGGCCAGTATCAGGATTGGCTGATCGAGCATATCAAGACCAATGAAACATTCATTCAACCCGCTTCCCGTAAAAATGAAGTGTTGGGGTTTTTGAGCAAACCGTTGGAAGATCTTTGCATTTCCCGTCCTGTCGATCGTATGCCCTGGGGCATCCCCCTGCCCTTCGACGACAGCTATGTCACCTACGTCTGGTTCGACGCGTTGATCAACTACATCTCCACCTTTGGAACACTCGATCAAATTCGCAAATGCGAATTCTGGCCTGCCGATCATCATCTGGTCGGCAAAGACATTCTGACCACTCATGCCGTATACTGGTCCACGATGCTCAAATCCATCGGTCTGCCGCTTCCCAAAAATATTTACGCGCATGGCTGGTGGACGGTGAACGGACAAAAAATGTCCAAATCCCTGCACAACGTGGTGGAACCAAATTTATTGATCGACCAGTTCGGCGTCGATGTCATCCGCTATTTCCTGATGCGGGAAGTGTCTTTCGGAATGGATGGGGATTTTTCCCACAAGGCGCTGATCGGGCGGCTCAACAGCGATCTGGCCAACAATCTGGGCAATCTCCTCAACCGCACAACCAACATGATCGGAAAATATTTTGAGGGGACTATTCCGCAACCGTCCACAGGCGGAGAGGAAGACGAAGCGCTGAAGAGCAAAGCATCGCAAACGTTGTCTGCGGTGCAGTCGCTCTATGACGAACTCGCCTACCACAAAATTCTCGCGACCATCTGGGAGCTGGTCGATGCCAGCAATCAGTACATCGTGAAAACCGGCCCCTGGAACCTGGCCAAAACCGATGAAGGCAAAGAACGCCTCAAAACGGTGATGTACCATTGCGCCGAAGCCTTACGAACCATCGCCATCCTGGTTTATCCCTTCATGCCGGAAAGCGCGGAATCCATGATGAAACAATTGGGCATTGAAACTTCCGCCCTTGAGCAGGGGATGGAATCCATTGCCCAATGGGGCGGGTTGAAACCCGGCAGTCAAACCCAATCGGCTGAGCAATTGTTCCCGAGAATGGAAGAAAAGGATGCGGAAAAAATCCTGCAAAGTGTGACCCTTGGCACCGAAACGGGGGGGGAACCTGCCGCGGAGAAATCAAAGGCTGAGGGGTTAGCCGAGCAGGTGACGATCGACGATTTCATGAAGATCGACCTTCGCACCGGAAAAATTCTGGAAGCCGAGAAAGTCAAAAAATCCAAAAAATTGATTCAGTTGAAAGTGGACATCGGCACGGAAACGCGGCAGGTGCTGGCCGGCATCGCCGAAGGCTACGAGCCCGACCAGTTGATCGGTCGAACGGTTGTTCTGGTGGCCAACCTCAAACCTGTAAAACTGATGGGAATTGAGTCTCAGGGAATGCTCCTTGCTGGCTCTGCCGATGGGAAACTCGTTCTGGCGGGATTTGACCAGGAACTGCCGCCTGGAGTGCGTGTAAGATGATCATCGACACCCACGCCCATCTCGATATGGACCAATACGACGCCGACCGCGACGAAGTCATTGAGCGTGCCCGCGCCAATGGCGTGGACTACATCCTCAATATCGGTTGTGATGTGGAAAGTAGCGCCCGCTCGCTGGAGCTGGCGGAACAATATGATTTCATTTATGCCACGGCGGGCATCCATCCGCATGACGTCAAATCGATCGACGATACCACGTATGCCGAACTGAGACGTCTGCTCGCCCACCCCAGGATGGTGGCGGTGGGGGAAATCGGTCTCGACTATTTCAAAAACTATTCGCCTCAGGATCTGCAACGCACGCATTTCAGAAATCAACTGGAACTGGCTAAAGAACTCGACAAACCCATCATCATCCATTGCCGGGACGCGAATGAAGACATGATCTCCATATTGTCCGAATTCTACAAACCTAATAACAGAGCCCGTTCCGGCATTTTTCATTGTTTCTCCGGAGACCAGAAACTGGCGGACAAAGCGCTGGAAATGGGATTTTATATCTCCTTCTCAGGCTCTGTGACGTTTAAAAAATCGGACGAGCTTCGCGCCGTTGCAAAAACCATTCCCGCCGACCGCCTGTTCGTCGAGACCGACTGCCCGTTCCTCACACCCGCCCCCAACCGGGGCAAACGCAACGAACCCTCTTTCGTCCACCACACCGCCCAGTTGGTTGCCGAGGTACGCGGACTCCGGGTGGAAGACGTTCAACGGACCACGGAACTGAACTTCTTTGAATTGTTCGGCATCGGTAAAAACGCGCCAACGGGAACGGTTTCTTACCAGATTCGCAACTCGCTTTACCTCAATCTGACAACGCGATGCACGGACGATTGCGTGTTCTGCACACGTCTCACCCGTCCCGTGGTGCAAGGCTACAATCTCAAGCTCGACCGCGAACCAACGGCCCAGGAGGTCTGGGAGTCGATCGATGATCCGACCAAATACGACGAGGTGGTGTTCTGCGGCTACGGCGAACCGACACTGAGGCTCGATGTCGTCAAAGAGGTAGCCAAAAAAATAAAAGCCGCCGGAGGCCGCGTGCGCTTAAACACCAACGGGCACGGCAACGTCATCAACAAAAGAAACATCCTCCCGGAACTTCAGGGGCTGATCGATGAGGTTTCGGTCAGTTTGAACACCGACACCTCCGAAGCCTACGACGAAATCTGCCGCCCCCTGCCGGCGTTCCGCAACGGCATTTACGACAAGATCAAGGAGTTCATCGCCGAGGCAAAAAAATATATTCCAAAAGTACAGGCCACCATCGTCACCCAACAGAAAGACGTGGATGAAACCGCCTGCGAGGAAATCGTCAAAAAAGAATTCGGAGTCGATTACCGGACCCGGCGTTACAATATGGTGGGCTAGCGGAGGCACAAAGGAACCAATGAATAATTAAATCCCTCCTCACCTTAATCCTCTCCTCTCAGAGGAGAGGAAATTATTAAAATCCCTCGCCCCCTTCAAGGGGAGAGGTCAGGTGAGGGGTCGGGAAACCACTGATGACCACGGAGGAATACAAATCATGAACTGGATTTCACTGGGCGCAGGATTGGGCGGATTAAGTGTTTTGCTCGGCGCATTTGGAGCGCATTCCTTAAAGGATCGCCTGACAGAACAAAAACTCGCAACCTTCCACACCGCCACCGACTACCTTGCCTATCATGCCCTGGCGCTCATTCTGGTTGGAATTCTCGTCTTAGTCCTTGGCGAAGCTGGAGAAAAAGCTTTAAAGAAAGTGGGCATCTTTTTCACCACCGGGATTGTGCTTTTCTCCGGCAGTCTCTACGCGCTGGCCTTCGACGGCCCGCGATTCTTTGGCCCCGTAACTCCCTTCGGCGGTCTCTTCTTCATGACCGGCTGGTTCACCCTCGCCGTTGTCGTCGCGAAACTGCTCAATGCAAAAAACTAAATTCTTTTTCAGGTTATAAATTGAGAGCCGCTTTCCATTTTTTCCGGTAGATCCAATAAAGCCCCAGACTCATAATGGCAATGACTGCCATGTGCAAACCAAGCGCCCGTGGGGCCAATACGGGGCCGAATTCAATCCTGCCGCGAATCTCCCCCGTGTAGTGTTTCAGTTTCTCCCCGTATTCGATCATCAGATGCACCGGGTAACTGCCGTTCAGGCTTTCCGCCGCCTTGACCACCGGCACTTGAAAAAATTTCCTCTCACCGCCCTGTAGAGTGAAGCCCATCATCCCCTTGAAGTTTTCCGCGATCAATCCCGGAGGCAATAAGAGCATCATGCGCACATTTTTGAGCGCCTGGGAATTGTTCTGCAAAAGGACATTTAAAACCGACCCTCCCGACTCAACGGAAGATTCGATCCTGCCCTCGACCACCGACACCACCGGCTCCTGAAAGTAAAACGAATCGGTATGCAATACAGTGGATGCAACCGATTGTTCCTTCTCGCTCTTGTAATGCGCCATCACCACCAGCGGATAGCGGCCTGCACGCATCACGGCGGGGTGATCGTTATTTTCCAGAGTCACCGTTTGTCCCGGTTCCAGTTTCGGGATCATCGGCAGCATCACATTCGTGTGATGAAAATGGAACATGGGATGAATGTGAAACAGAGGTTTGCTGGCGGTATTTTTAAGGGTCAAAAAAACCGTCACCCCTCCCCTGTCATCCACCTGACTTTTTGTGGACACTTGAAGGAGCGATTCATTGGCAAGCACAGGCTGGGCAATAATCAAACCCGATAAAAAAACGAAGCCTATTGCCAATCTAAATAACGGTGAAATCATTTGACGATCCTGATTTTTCCGGGAGTTTCACATCCCTTCAATTTTAACATAAGGAAATTGAAAACTGCTATTATGGTGGGGTCCGTTCCCGGAAAATTTCAAAGGAGAAATCTTATGGATGGCTTCATGGTAATAATCGTTGTACTGGCCCTTCTGATCTTCAGCGCGGTCAAAATCCTGCGGGAATACGAGCGAGGTGTCATCTTTCTCTTGGGGAAATTCTGGAAAGTCAAAGGCCCCGGCCTCATCATCGTGGTCCCCGGAATTCAGAAAATGGTCAAAGTCAGCTTGCGCACCGTGGTCATGGACGTGCCGCCTCAGGACATCATCACCAAAGACAACGTGACGGTGAAGGTGAATGCCGTGGTTTACTTCCGCGTGATCGACCCCCGAAGCGCCATCATCGAGGTGGAGGACTACCTCTATGCCACGTCGCAATTGTCGCAAACGACGCTCCGAAGCGTCCTCGGGCAAAGCGAGCTGGATGATTTGTTGTCGCGGCGGGATGAGATCAACGGGCACCTGCAGAAGGTGATCGACGAGCAAACCGAACCCTGGGGCGTAAAAGTGGCTAATGTAGAAGTCAAGAATGTGGACCTGCCACAGGAAATGCAGCGGGCCTTAGCCAAACAGGCGGAAGCGGAACGGGAACGGCGGGCAAAGGTGATCAACGCCCAAGGTGAATTCGAAGCGGCGCAGAAACTCGGCGAAGCGGCGGACCTGATCGGCGCGCATCCCCCGGCTCTGCAACTGAGGTTTCTGCAGACCCTCGTGGACATGTCCACCGAGCGCAGTACCACGACCTTCGTCCCCATCCCCATGGATCTGTTCGACCAGTTCCAGAAGACCAGACCTAAAAAGGAGGAATAGGGGGATTTTGAAAACTGTTGAGATGAAGAGAAAAAAACGAAGACATGCAGTCTTCATTTTTAAACCCATCTTTATTTTTGCGTTTAGTCTCCCTTTATGCCAGACCTATCGCTTCTTAACTTTATAGGTTTCTAATGGGCTTTGGCTGTCCGCATTAAAAATTGCAGACTTACTGGTCACGGCAGGAGAGCAGAAATTTAATCAAAACAGCCTCCTTCTTTCCTACCATTAGAGATAGACCTCACTGTAATATAAAAACTTATCCCGGACAAAATGGGTACACCCTAAATGTCAGTGATACAGGACTATAGGGAAGTGTTTTAGCAGGTTGCTGAAAAACTACTTTTGGGGCCTTAAAATGTTAATTTCAAGTTTACTGTTAATTTAAGAAAACCAAGTAGCACAGGCGACCTATCCTTA